>DASRBG010000051.1:0-7574 GCA_035653735.1 Gemmataceae bacterium | reverse complement strand
GAAGAACTTCTGCAGTTGGCTGCCAGCGTGGACGCCCATTCCGAGCATCCCGTCGCGGCAGCGATTGTCCGGGCGTGGCAAGACGGCGAAGCCCGCACGCTTCTCGATGTCGCAGCCTTCGAAGCCGTTGCCGGGCGAGGCGCAAAAGCCGTGGTCGATGGCCGGCTCCACCATGTCGGCAATCACCGGCTGGTCGAAGATCTGGGGATCTGCACGCCACACGTCGAAGCAGCCCTTAAGCGCCTCGAACAGGAAGGCAAGACAGCAGTGGTGCTCACCAGCGACCATGAGTCACTGGCCGTGCTCGGGGTGGCAGACACGGTGCGGGGGCATAGCGCCGAAGCGATCCGCGATCTTCATGCGCTGGGGGTGCGCTCGGTGATGCTCACTGGCGACAACCCGACCACGGCCCGCGCCATTGCCGATCAGGTCGGCATCGATGACGCACGCGGCAATCTGCTGCCCGAGGACAAGCTTGCCGCCATCGACGACTTGCTTGCGCGTTACGACAGCGTCGGCATGGTGGGCGACGGCATCAATGACGCACCCGCACTCGCCAAAGCGTCCATCGGTTTCGCGATGGGTGCGGCAGGCACCGACACCGCCATTGAGACCGCCGACGTGGCGCTCATGGACGACGACCTGCGCAAGCTCCCGCGCTTCATCGAACTCTCGCGCCGGACATCTCAAGTGCTGCGGCAGAACATCGCGCTGGCCCTCGGCATCAAGGCCGTGTTCTTCGCACTGGCATTGGCCGGACAGGCGACCCTGTGGATGGCGGTGTTTGCCGACATGGGGGCAAGTCTGATCGTGGTGGCAAATGGGACGCGCCTGCTGCGCGCGTCGGAAAAGCGCGGCTGAGCGTATGTTCGCGTATGTTCGCGGATTGCAGGCAAACCCCGTAACGATTACAATGTTTTCTATGTTTAGGCGCTTTTTCTTCATCATCCTGATGTTGATCCTGCCGCTCCAGGCAAGCTGGGCGGCGGCGGGCGCCTATTGCCAGCACGAACAGGGTTCCGCCGCCCAACACTTCGGTCATCACGCACACAAGCATCAGGCTGCGGAGAAGGACAAGAAATCAGGTGCCCCGTTGGCGGGTTTTCACGCCGACTGCACCTCTTGCCATATCGGTTGTGCGGGCATCGTGGCTTCCTCGCCCGACGTGCCCTCGTCAGTGCCGGCATCCCTGGCCTTCTCGCCGGAAATCCACTTCCTTCCCTCCATCGTCCTCGAAGGCCCTGAGCGGCCCAAGTGGGCAGCCGCCGTCTGATCCGGCGGGGCGCCTGCATTCTTCTTTAGCTTCCCGGTTGCACCGTTTGCGCGTGCAAGCGGATGCGCGTTCCGTCGGTTTTCTCCCCAACCCACACATGGAGATTTCGACGAAACATGCATTCGAACACTTTTTGCGGGCGCTTGGCCCGCTTCACGGCAACGCTGGCATTCACAGCGGCTGCATTGACTTCGCGGGCGGCTGAGCCGCCCCTTACCCTGGAACAGGCCTGGCAGCGCGCCGAACAGGCCAATCCCGCTCTCAAGGCGGCCCAGGCAAACCTCACTACTTCCGAAGGCGCGCTCACCGATGCGCGTGGCCTGCTCTGGAACAACCCGCAACTGACCGCCGAGCGCAACCAACGCAGAGTGCCTCAGCCGGGCCTGAGCAACGATACCCAGCGGGAATGGCGGGCCGGGATCTCGCAGACGTTTGAGATCGCCGGCCAGCACGGCTACCGCAGGGAAGCGGCAGAGCAAGATTTGTCGACACTCAGAGAGAGCGTCGAGGAAACGCGCCGCCAGGTTCGCGCGGAGGTCGAGCAGAAGTTCGTGCGCGTGCTCGCACTCCAGACGCGCGTTGCCGCCGAGGCCGAACTCGTCGGGTTGATCAAGGACGCCGCCGGCGCGGCAAGAAAGCGCTTCGCGGCGGGCGAAGACACGAAGCTCGACAGCAATCTTGCCGAGGTGGAACTCGGGCGCGCCGAGAGCCAGTTCGAGGCGGTGCGCGAGCAACTCATCGCCGCGCGCGCCGAGCTTGCCGCCGCCCTGCAGTTGCCAGCCGAAGTACTGCCGGAGGTGCAGGGAATGTTGTCTTCCGAGGCGGCCCTCCCTTACACGCTGCAGGAACTGCTCGCCTCGGCTGCCAACCGGCCCCGGCTGCGAGCCCTCGACCACCAGGAGCAGGCCGCGCGCAACCGCCTCGGATTGGAGCGCGCTGCGACGTATCCGGACGTGACTGTCGGACTCTTTACGGGCCGTGAAGGGCCGGGCGATGTGCGCGAGCGGATCACGGGCCTGTCCGTATCGGTGCCCTTGCCGCTGTTTCGCCGCAATGCCGCCGGCATCGGTCGGGCGACCACCGAGCTCGACCAGGCTCAGATCGAACGGCAGGCCGCCATCCGCGACACCCGAGCGAGCGTCAGTGCCCTGTGGCAAAGGCTGGAGAGCCTGCGGAGCCGGGTGAAACGGCTGGAACAGCTCGTCCTGCAACGCTTGCAGGAGAACCAGCGCCTGTCCACCACGGCCTACCGCGCTGGCGAGATCAACCTCACGCAGTTGCTCCTCGCCACCCGTCAGCTTCTGGATACGCGCCGGGAGGTGCTGGAAGCACAGACCGAGCTGGCCCTCACCCGCGTCGATCTGGAACAAGCGGCGGGCTGGAACAGGGAGGTCGCGAAATGAAGCCTTCCATCCTGCCGTCCGTCGAGAAAACACACAGCGAAAGATCATCCATGACGAACAGATTTCCATTGCAACGGGGCGCTCTGGTTGCCCTGGGCCTGTCGGTCCTGATCCTCTCCGGCTGCAACCGGAGCGAACAACCGCAGGCGTCCGCGAACAAGGCTGTAGAGGCTCCTGCCGGGAAAGGGGCTGCCGGTGCGCATGAAGCCGAGGCCAAACATGACGAGGACAAGGTCCTCAAGCTCAAGCCCGAAGAGATGCAGAGCGCCGGCATCAAGGTCGAAACCCTCGCCGAACAGGAGGTGAGCGAACAGGTAACGCTGACCGCCACCATCCGCCCCAACGAGGACCGCATCGCCCATGTGGCCCCGCGGGTGGCCGGACGCATCGTCAAGGTCAACGCCAACCTGGGCGATCCGGTTCGGGCGGGGCAGACGCTGGCCGTGCTCGACAGCCTTGATGTCGGCGAAGCGCACTCCGCATATCTGCAGGCGGTGACCCAGCACGCCGTGGCAAAGGCCGACTTCGAACGGGCCGAGAAGCTCCATGCGGATCAGATCATCGCCCAAAAGGACCACTTGCGCGCCCACGCCGAGTACGAGAAATCGAAGGCCGCGCTGCGCGCTGCGGAGGACAAGCTGCGCATGTTGGGTGTGAATCCGGCACCGGCCGCCGACGGCAAGGCGGTGTCCACCTTTCCGATCACCACGCCTTTTGCCGGGACGGTGATCGAGAAGCACGCCATCCTGGGTGAGCTGGCCCAGCCCGACAAGCAGCTTTTCACCGTAGCCGATCTCTCCAACCTTTGGATCGAGGCCAACCTGTTCGAGAAGGATCTGGCGCGGGTCAAGGTCGGGTCGGATGCCACCGTCACCGTCGCCGCTTATCCCGATGAGGTCTTTCGGGGCAAGCTTACCTACATCGCTGCCGTCGTGGACAAGGAAACGCGCACCGTGCAGGCGCGCGTCGAGGTCGCCAACCGGGACGGGCGGCTCAAGCCCGAGATGTTCGCCACCGCCGCCATCAGTACGACAGGCACGGGCGGCAAAGCGGCCAGGGCCAAGGCGCTGGTGCTGCCGAACGAGGCGGTGGTGTTGATGCAGGGCCAGCCCACGGTGTTCATCGAGGCGCACGGCGGCTTTGAGCCGCGCGCTATCGAGGCAGGTGAGAAGCTGCGCGGGCGCGTCGTCGTCAAGAACGGCCTCTCGGCGGGCGACAAGGTGGTGACGGCCGGCACCTACGCCCTCAAAGCACGCGTGCTCAAGTCGCAAATCGGCGACGAGCATTGAGGAGGCCACCATGCTCAATGCCATTGTCGATCTGTCGCTGCGCTACAAGGTCTTGGTCCTTGTCGGATTCCTGCTGGTAATCGTGTTCGGGGTGCGGGCATTTCAGGCCGTTCCGGTGGACGCATTTCCGGACGTGACACCGGTTCAGGTCAATGTCTACACCGAGTCGCCGGGGCTTGCGGCCGAGGATGTGGAAAAACTGCTCACCTTCCCGGTCGAAACCGCGATGGCGGGCCTGCCCGGTGTCGAGGAGATCCGCTCCGTGTCGCTGTTCGGCCTCTCCTACGTGAGCGTCTATTTCAAGGATGACGTTGACATCTACTTCGCCCGCCGCCTGGCCGGTGAAAAGCTGCTGGAGGCGAAAGCACGCATCCCGGAAGGTTACGGAGAACCGACGCTGGGGCCGAACAGCTCCGGCCTGGGGCAGGTGTTCTGGTACACGGTCGAGTCGGCCGACAAGAAGCTCTCCACTATGGATCTGCGCACGTTACAGGACTGGAACGTGCGCCTGCTGTTGCGCACCGCGCCCGGTGTCGACGACGTGACCTCCTGGGGCGGGGACGAAAAGCAGTATCAGGTACTGATCCAGCCGCAAAAGCTCATCAAGTACGGACTCACGTTCAAAGCGGTGATGGAGGCGCTCGCGGCCAACAACCGTCAGGTGGGCGGGCAGTACGTCAACCTCGGCTCGGAGCAATATCTGGTGCGCGGGCTGGGGCTGGTCACGGGTACGCGCGACATCGGCAACGTCGTGATAACCGAGCGCGAGGGGGCACCCGTCTACGTGCGCGACGTGGCCGAGGTGAAGGAGGCGCCCAGCCTGCGCTTCGGCGCGGTGACCAAGGACGGCCAGGAGGTAGCCCTGGGCCTTGCGCTCGCGCGCATCGGCGAGAACGCCAAGAACGTGGTCGACGCGGTCAAGCAAAAGCTCGAGCTCGCCCGGCAGGCCCTGCCCAAGGGCGTTTCGATCAACCCGGTCTACGACCGGACGGAACTGGTGGAGAAGGCGCTGAAGACGGCCGAGAGCGCATTGCTCGAAGGTTCGATTCTGGTGGCGATCATCCTGTTCCTGTTCCTCGGCGAGTTGCGCTCGGCCATCGTCGTCGTGGTGACGCTGCCGCTGGCGATGCTGATCGCATTCATCCTGATGCAGTACATCGGCCTATCGGCCAATCTGATGTCGCTCGCCGGGCTTGCCATCGGCATCGGCATGATGGTGGACGGCGCTGTGGTGATGGTGGAAAACGGCTTCCGCCTGCTTTCTCACCAGAGCGGCAAAGCCGTCAACCGCACCCACGTCATCCTCGAGGCGGCACGCGAAGTGATGAACCCCATCGCGTTCGCCATCCTGATCATCATCGTGGTGTTCCTGCCGCTGTTCTCGCTCACCGGCCTGGAAGGAAAGCTGTTCAAGCCCATGGCGCTCACCATCACCTTCGCCATGCTGGGCTCGCTGATCTTGACGCTCACCTTGGTGCCGGTGCTTTCGGCGCTGATCCTTAAGCCTAAGGAAGAGAAGGACACCTTCATCGTGCGCCAAGCCAAGCGGTTCTACTTGCCGCTTCTGGAGCGCGCGCTGGAGAACAAGAAGAAGGTGATCGGGGCGGCGCTCCTGCTCCTGGTCGCTGCGCTCGCCACCTTCCCGTTCCTCGGCAAGGAGTTCATGCCGAACCTGCAGGAGGGCACGATCATGTTCCGGGTGACCGGCATCCCCTCCACGTCACTGGAGGAGAGCATCAGTGTAGCGAAGAAATTCGACGCCGTGCTCAAGCAGCACTTTCCCCAGGTGAAGTCCACGCTCGCCACCATCGGCCGCGCCGAGAAAGGCGAGACGGCGGACGTGAACTACATGGAGGTGCTGGTGAGCGTGAAGCCGGAGAGTGAATGGCCCAGGAAGATGAGCATGCCCGAACTCTCGGGCGAGATGCAGGAGACCCTGGAGAAGGCGATTCCCACGGTGGTTTTCGGCGCCACTCAGCCGATCCAGATGCGCGTCGAGGAGCTGATCTCCGGCGTGCGGGCGACCCTCGCGCTCAAGATCTACGGCGAAGATCTTGCAACCCTGGATCGGCTCGCCGCCGAAATGAAGAGCGTGGCGGACAAAGTGCCGGGCGCTGCCGATCTGTCGCTGGAAGCGAACAAGGGCAAGCCGCAGCTCGTCATCAAGGTCAATCGCGACGAGGCGGCACGCTACGGCATCAACGCGGACGAGATTCTCGAAGTCGTGCAGGCCGGAATCGGCGGCAAGACCGTCTCGACGGTGATCGACGGAGTCAAGCGCTTCGACCTTCAGGTGCGTCTGGATGCCGCTTTCCGCGACAACCCGCAGGCCATCGCGGACATCCCCATCCGCACGCAATCCGGGGCGCTGGTGCCGCTGTCGCGGGTGGCCACGGTGGAGACCGACGAAGGCTACTCCTTCGTGCGGCGCGAGCAACTGCAGCGCTATGCAGTCATCCAGATGGACGTGAAAGGCCGCGACGTCGATGGCTTCGTCAAGGAAGCGGAAGCGAAGATCCGCAGCCAGGTGAAGCTGCCGGAGGGCTACTGGATCGAGTGGGGCGGCGCCTTCGAGAACCAGCAGCGCGCTATGGCTCGCCTCGCACTGATCGTGCCGCTCACTATCGGGTTGATCTTCGTGCTGCTCTACACAGCCTTCAACTCCCTCACCCACGCCACGCTGATCATCGCCAACGTACCCTTCGCCGTCATCGGCGGCGTGTTCGGGTTGGCCTTCACAGGGCAATACGTGTCGGTGCCCTCGGCCATCGGCTTCATCGCAGTGTTCGGCGTGGCGATGCTGAACGGCATCGTGCTGATGTCCTTCCTCAATGATCAACGGGCGCAGGGCCTGTCGATCCGCGAGGCGGTGCGCCAGGGTGCGGCGCTGCGTCTGCGTCCGGTATTGATGACGGCCAGCGTGGCCATCCTCGGCCTTATCCCCATGCTGCTGTCACAGGGCGTAGGCGCCGAGACCCAACGGCCGCTGGCCACCGTGGTGGTCGGCGGACTCTTCACATCCACCGCCCTCACGCTGCTGCTGCTTCCGCTCATGTACGAATGGGTGGAAACGCGACGTGAGCGTAAGCAAATCTCGACTCGACCCGAAGGAGAACGCACATGAAGGAAATCAAAGCCTACATCCGTCCGCACCGCATCGCCAACGTCCTTCAGGCGCTGCGAGGTTCCGGTCTATGCGACCTTGGGGCGGGATCTGGCTGCCACAACATCACGGTGGTGCAAGTGCTGCGGCCGTTCGCGGGCGCACAGCCTTCGCAGCAACACTACTCGACCGAGCTCGCGGAAGCCGTGATCACGGAATACAAGCTCGAACTGGTGTGCGCGGACGACTCGGCCGATGCACTGTCGGACATCATCGCCCAGGCGGCTCATACGGGACAGCCGGAGGCAGGATGGATCTTCGTGAGCAACATGGATAACGCACGCAAGATTTCCTGAGGCGGTACGGGGTGCCTTCGCTGGCGTGCAGCAGCCCCTTCTGGCTGGCCAGACTAGGACGGGCTGGGTGCGGGTGTGGGCGAGCATGATGGGAGCACGGTCCGTCTCTTCGCCAAATGCGAGAGTTTGACGAAAACAGGAACAACCTCG
>DASRBG010000050.1:0-8316 GCA_035653735.1 Gemmataceae bacterium | reverse complement strand
GGTAAAGGTCCGCGAGATCCGCGGCCCCGTGTTCCGGAATTTCATCGAAGGCCGCGGCGTGAAAGACTCCCAGCCCGTAATCGATGTGCCGCATTTCGGGAGTCCTGAGTTTCTTATTGTAGGCGAGAATCCGCCCTCCCTCGAACTGCACGTTGCTGGTGTCCCAACGGTCACCGTTAGGATAAACCGTCATCAGCGCACGCCGCCCCGACGCCTGGAATGTCCGCTCCACCGCCGCGTAGTCGCACGGCAGGTAGGAATCCCCGTAGAGCACGAAAAAGCTCGGCCCCAGCAGGTGCCGCGCCTGCGCCACGGCGCCTGCCGTGCCCCGCAGCACCGGTCCGTCCGGCGAATAAGTCAGCTCCACGCCGAACCGGCTTCCGTCCCCCGCATACGCCTCGATCATCTCCGCCAGATATCCCACGCATAGCGTCACGCGGCGGATGCCGTTCCGCGACAGCAGCCGCAACTGATGCGCAAGAAATGGTTCGCCCTCAATCTCCACCAGAGCTTTGGGAATCTTCTCGGTGACCGGCCGCAGCCGGGTAGCCAGACCGCCCGCCAGGATCGCAACAGGAAGCATGCGGGCCTTTACGGCTGCGCCTCATACAACTCGTCGATTTGCGAATGACTCATACTGTGTGACCGCCAGGCGGTTCGTGTAATTAGCAATAGAAGACCAGTCATTTTAACGCAGCGCTGCTTCGCTAGATACAAGTTACAGGGGCCCGCCGGTTGCAGTACCGCACCGCTTTGCAGCCGTGCCGGAACCCGTCCGCGCAGTGCGGTAATAGTACCCGCTTCCCCCGGTTCGAGACAGGGGTTCTGCTACGCTAAAAGTCTATATTCGTATGTCTTCCGACAAGTCCCCTCGCGTTTGTGTAGTCGGTTGCGGACATTGGGGCAAGAACCTGGCGCGTAACTTCGCGGCTCTTGGCAACCTCTATGCAATCTGCGAAAGCGATTCCGCCCGGCTCCGGACTTTCGCCGAACTCTACCCGGGGACCAAGGCTTTCGCCGGCCTGGAAGATGCGATCGCCGACCCCTCTGTCGACGCCCTGGTCCTCGCCACTCCCGCAGAGGAACACTGCCGGATGGCTCTGGCTGCGCTCCGTGCAGGCAAGGACGTCTTCGTCGAAAAGCCACTGGCCCTCGAATGGCAGGAAGGCATGGAGATGGTGGAAACCGCCCACCGCCACGGCCGCATCCTCATGGTCGGCCACCTGCTTCGCTATCACCCGGCCATTCTCAAAATCCAGCAACTCCTCGCAGAAGGCGTCCTGGGCCGTGTCGAGTACATCTACTCCAACCGCCTCAGCATGGGCAAGATCCGTCGCGAGGAAAACGCCCTCTGGAGCTTCGCCCCGCACGATATCTCGGTCATCCTCGCGCTAACCGGACAACTCCCGCTGCAGGTCACGGCGACCGGCGGCGCTTACCTCCAGCCCAATATCGCCGACGTCACGGTTTCTAATCTCCTGTTCGATCGCGGCACCCGCGCCCATATCTTCGTCAGCTGGCTGCATCCGTATAAAGAGCAGCGGCTCTGCGTCATCGGCAGCAAACAGATGATCGTCTTCGAAGACTCCCGGGCCGATCACAAACTCATCCTCTACGACAAGCAGATCGAGTGGAAGAACGGGCAGATCGAAACCGCCAAGGTCGAGGGTGTCCCGGTTCCCTTCGACGCCGACGAACCGCTTCGCCGCGAATGTCAGCACTTCGTCGATTGTGTTGCCACGCGGCGCGCTGCCAATACCCCCGGTGAAGAAGGCGTCGAGGTTTTGCGCGTCCTGCAGGCCTGCCAGCGGTCGCTTCAAATGAACGGCGAGCCGGTCCGCGTGGAATGGACGACCGCCCAGAAAACTCTGGCGTTATAGACCACGAATGGCAAATCCCGCTTACTTCGTACACGAATCGGCTTACGTCGATGAGCCCTGCCAGATTGGCGCCGGCACCAAAATCTGGCACTTCTGCCACGTCATGAAGAACTCGCGCATCGGCGAGAAGTGCAACATCGGGCAGAACGTCGTCGTCTCGCCTGACGTGGTCATCGGCAACAACGTCAAGATTCAAAACAACGTTTCCGTCTATACCGGCGTGATCCTGGAAGATGACGTCTTCTGCGGGCCCTCCATGGTCTTCACCAACGTCATCAACCCGCGCAGCCACGTGGTTCGCAAGGACGAATACCGCACCACCCTGGTCCGGCGCGGCGCGTCCTTCGGCGCCAATAGCACGGTGGTTTGCGGCATTACCGTCGGCCAGTATGCGTTTATCGGAGCCGGCGCGGTAGTCACCCGTGACGTCCCGGATTACG
The DNA here is from genome assembly GCA_035653735.1 of Gemmataceae bacterium. Lineage (GTDB taxonomy): Bacteria > Planctomycetota > Planctomycetia > Gemmatales > Gemmataceae > JAJPHU01. Next base: position 5,996 of record DASRBG010000050.1, on the reverse strand, counting down.
CCCTGATGGTCGGCAACCCCGCCCGCGTGCACGGCTGGATGTGCGCCTGCGGCATCAAACTCAAATTTCAGCAGGACGGCGATGAGGAGCGCGCCCAGTGTGCGGTATGCGGCTGCCGATATGTCAAAACCCGCTCCACCGTCGCCCCCCTCGCATAGGAGATCACCATGGAAGCAGTCAAACAGAAGCAGATTCCGCTTTTGGACCTCAAGGCGCAGCATCGCCAGATCCGCGATGAAGTGATCGCTGAGGTCATCCGCGTTATCGACTCGCAGAAATTCATCATGGGCGAGGACGTGCAGAAGCTCGAGCAGGAGATCGCCGCCTACTCCGGTGCGAAGTTCGGCATCGGTTGCGCCTCCGGCTCCGACGCTCTGTTCCTCGCGCTGCTCGGGCTTGAGATCCAACCCGGCGACGAAGTCCTCACCACGCCCTACACCTTCTTCGCGACCGCCGGAGCCATTCACCGCGCCGGCGCCGTGCCCGTCTTCGTCGATATCCAGGCGTCCGACTTCAACATGGACATGAACCGTGTAGCCGACGTCCTGGCGGCGCACCCGAAGATCAAGGCCATCATCCCTATCCATCTCTTCGGCGGCTGCGCGGACCTCGATCCCCTCTGCGAGCTGGCCGCTGCCCGCGGCATCCCTGTGATCGAAGATGCGGCCCAGTCCATCGGCTCTGAGTACAAAGGCCGCCGCGCCGGCAGCGTCGGCAACGTCGGCTGCTTCAGCTTCTTCCCCAGCAAAAACCTCGGCGGTTACGGCGATGGCGGCATGCTGACCACCAACGATCCCGCGCTCCGAGAACGCCTGGCCGCCCTGCGCGTCCACGGCAGCAAGCGCAAGTATTACCACGATTGGGTCGGTGTCAATTCCCGCCTCGATGCGCTGCAGGCCGCTGTTCTGCGCGTCAAGCTTCGCTATCTCGATTCCTGGAGCGAAGGCCGCCAGCGCAATGCCGACATCTACCGCAAGTCGATCGCCGAGCTCAACATCCCCGTGGCCCCACCGGTCCCTGCGCCCTATCAGACGCGCCATATCTACAACCAGTTCTGCATCGTCGCCTCGCGCCGCGACGAGCTCCAGGCTTATCTCAAGGAGAACGGCGTCGGCACCGAGGTTTACTATCCCCTGCCCTTGCACCTCCAGGTCTGCTTCCAGGACCTCGGCTACAAAGAGGGCGATTTCCCGGTCAGCGAGCGCCTCGCCAAAGAGTCCCTCGCCCTCCCGGTTCATGGCGAGCTCTCGGCCGATGAGATCGAACACATCTGCCGTCTGATTCAGGCGTTTTACGCGTAGTATGTCGCTCACCTCGACTCCCGGCGCGCGCTGTTTCATCACCGGCGCCGCCGGCTTCATTGGCAGCAACCTTGCGGACCGCCTCCTCTCGCTCGGCCATGAGGTCGTGGGCTTCGATAATCTCTCCACCGGCCAGGAGCGCTTTCTGGAGAATGCCCTGCCCCGCCCCGGCTTCCGCCTGGTCCGCGGCGACCTCCTCGACTTCGATGCCCTCGCCGCCGCCATGAACGGCTGCGACATCGTCTTCCATCTGGCCGCCAACGCCGACGTCCGCTTCGGCACCAACCACCCGCGCCGCGACCTCGACCAGAACACCGTCGCCACGTGGAATGTCCTCGAGGCCATGCGCGGCCAGGGCATTCGCCGCATTGCGTTTTCCTCTACCGGCTCCGTGTATGGCGAAGCCTCCGTTATCCCCACGCCGGAAGACTGCCCCTTCCCAGTCCAGACCTCCCTGTACGGCGCTTCCAAGCTTGCGGCTGAAGGGCTGATCGCCGCCTATTGCGAAGGCTTTGGCTTTCAGGGCAATGTCTTCCGTTTCGTTTCCATCCTCGGCGAGCGCTACTCCCACGGTCATGTCTTCGACTTCTACCGCCAGTTGCTGGAGCACCCCGATCGCCTCACCGTCCTCGGCGATGGCCGCCAGCGCAAGTCTTATCTCTACGTGCAGGACTGCGTCGACGCCATCCTCTGCGCCGTCGACCGCGCCGACCCTAAGTTCACCGTCCTTAACCTGGGCACCGACGAATATTGCGAAGTGAACGACTCCATCGGCTGGATTTGCGGCCGCCTGGGACTCCAGCCCCGCCTCGAATACACCGGCGGCGATCGCGGCTGGATCGGCGACAATCCGTTTATCTTTTTGGATTGTTCCCGCATGCGCGCGCTCGGCTGGACGCCGAAGCAGAGTATTCAGAATTCAATCGTTAAAACGGTGGATTATCTGGTAGCGAATCGGTGGCTGTTAGAGACGCGCGGTTAGGATCGGGCTCGCTGCGCCGTTGACACACATTTTAGGAAAAGAGTATTCTCTCGATTGGCCGAAATCCGTAGAACCGCGATTTTCGCGCTCTCCTGTCTCCTGTCGTTGGGCGGCTGTTGGGCTGCTTCGCAGGACGCGGAAAGCAAACGCGCCCCGGCCGACGTCTTTGCGGACACGGCGCTCGATTCCGAATTCTGGCGCGGCGTTCCCGGCGTCTTCGCTACCGGCGACACGCACGGAGTCGCCGTCCCCGGATACAAGATGGAAGTGCGAAGCCGCTGGACGCCGGACAATCTCTACTTCCTGTTTATCTGCCCTTACGAGAATCTCTACCTCAAACCCAATCCGTCCCGGACAACGGAGACATTCTCGCTCTGGGACTGGGACGTAGCGGAAGTATTCATCGGGTCCGACTTCAAAGACATCCGCAAGTACAAGGAATTCGAAGTGTCGCCGCAAGGCGAATGGATCGATCTCGATATCGATCGGGGCGACCCGCGCAACGGACTCGGCGGAAAGTGGAATTCGGGCTTCGAGGTCTCCGCCCGCGTCGATTCCAACGCCAGGGTCTGGTACGCCTTTATGAAAATCCCTTACTCGTCAGTCGATTCTCGCCCCGCCGCCGCGGAGAACATCCTGCGAGTGAATTTTTTCCTGTCCGTAGGCCCGCCCGGAAAGCACAAGTTGGTTGCCTGGCGGCCGACAGGCCAACCCACGTTTCATGTGCCGGAAGCGTTCGGCGTGCTCAAACTGGTCGACTAGGAGGATTCGGATGGCAGCTCTATTCTCGCGGAAACAGGTCCTTCGGGCGATCGGTGCTTTTGCGGGCACCGCGTGGCTGTCGGATGCGCAGGTTCCGTTGCCGGAAGCGCCGGCGACGAAGCTCTCCATGCCGGGGCTCTATCCGGGCCGCGTCGTGGGTGTCTACAACCCCGGCACGCTGGTCAAGGGCCGCGTTCAGGCCGACGCGATCCGCAAGTCCATCCGCAAAGGCATGGCCGAGCTCACGGATACCGACGGCGGCGCCAAGGCATGGAAGAAGTTCTTCGAGCCGGACGATATCGTCGGCATTAAACTGAATCCGAACAGCCCCCACGTATACTCCTCGCCGGAAGTCCTGCATGAGATCGTTAGCGGCCTCGCCTCCGCGGGAGTTCCCAACTCGAACATCGTGGTCTATGACCGCTATCGCCAGGGGCTCCTCTCCCGCAATATACCGTCCTGGCTTCCCGAAGGAGTGCGCTCGTCCTATGCTGCTGCGGAGTTTACCGACGATCAGACGGGCATCGACGGCTACGATCCCGAGCATTACGTCGAACTGCCGCTGGTGAACCCGAACCTCGATCCCCGCAACGTCGCGGTCCGGCGTTCTTACGCCGCTAAATTTATTACCAGGGAAGTCACCAAACTCATCAATGTGCCGGTGCTGAAAGACCATCAATCGGCGGGCGTCACCCTGTGCCTGAAGAACCTATCGCACGGCCTGGTGAATAACGTGAACCGCAGTCACGCGACGCTGACGGCGAATGCCTGCGGTACCTTTATCCCGGCGATCGTATCCATGCCCGTCATCCGAAACAAGACCGTGTTGCACATCCTCGACGGGACGAAGGGCCTGTACCACTCGGGACCGGAGGGCGACGCGGCGTTCGTCTGGGAACCCTGCATGATGTACTTTGGCACCGATCCCGTTGCCATCGATCACATCGGAATGATCGTGATCGATCAACAACGCATCAAGAGCGGACTGGCAAAGGTCGCCGATGCGTTGCCGGACAAGTACTCCCAATTCCACCGTCAGCCCGAGCACATCGAGCTCGCCGGCATCCTGGGCCTCGGAGTATTTCCCGAAGCCAAAATCAATTTCCGCGGCGCCAAACTCTAACCGAGCCGCGACCGTGTCAGGGAGCGGTGGCTGCTGGTCGGGCGCGAAACTCTAGCGGGCCACAAACCGTACACCAAACGGCTCCGGCGCCACCGTCGGCTCACCTTGCGCTTTCAGCACCCCAGTCTCGGGATCCACGCGGAACACCGCGACATTGCCGCTGAGGTGATTCGTAACCAGCATCCAGCGGCCCTTCGGATCGATCGCGAAATTTCGCGGGTTCTTGCCCCGCGTGGGCGTGTAACCGGCCGCCGCAAGTTTGCCGGTAACCGGGTCGATGGAAAATTCGGCAATGCTGTCATGCCCGCGGTTCGAAACGTAGAGGAACCTTCCGTTCGGATGCAGGGCAATTTCGGCGGCATAGCTGGTGGCTCGAAGGCCCTGCGGCAATGTGGAGATGGTCTGTAGAGCCGTGGTCTCTCCACGGTTCCCATCCCACGAGAATGCGGTGACGGTATTGGCGGATTCATTGCTCACATAGGCCCACTTTCCGTTCGGGTGAAAGACGACGTGGCGGGGTCCGGCGCCCTTCGGCAGCTGCACGGAAGGATGATCCGCCGGGGTTAGACTGCCGTCGCTATCGTCGAAGCGATACACGAAGAGTCGATCGAAGCCGAGGTCGGCGCCTACCGCGAAGCGTCCCCCAGGATCCAGCACGATGGAATGCGAATGGGCTTCGCCGGGCGGATTGCCCTGGCCCCCCGTGTGCCAACGCATCGCGGTCCGCTTCCCTATACTAAAATCCGGATCTATCTCCCAGACCGCCACATTCCCGCTATCATAACTGGCTGTGAAGATGTGCTTCCCGCCCTGGTCCAGGCTGATGTAACAGGTTTCCTTGCCTCCGCTCGGCACCTGATTCAGTAACTTCAGAGCGCCGTTCGCCGGGTCAATTACGAACGCGCTCACGAAGCCTGATGCATTGGCAGCGTAGAGGTGCCGGCCATCCGGATGGATCGCAAAATACGCGGGCGCCGGTGATTCGACCACAAGTGTAGGGTTTGTCAGAGCCCCGGTCTCCGTGTCGAAATGAGCCACGGAAAGACCACGCCCCGCGCCGCCGCTGTTGGTTCCCAAGTAGACCAACAGGTCGGCGGCGCTGGCATCCTGTGTCAGTGCGCCCGCGATCAGGCTGGATACTGTAAAACGTAGAATCCACGAGTACATAAACATCAGGGGGAAGTCTAGCATGGGCCTATACAGCGCACTGTGTGCAGTGCTTCCCTTTTCTATCAATCGTTTTGTTGATAATACAGCCACTTACTAATCCGCCGCATGAGGCCCAAAAGTTCATCACGGTAATAAGGATTTTATTTTTGGTTCGTTTTCAGGAACTTACAAAAAACATACCCTTCCAGCTCACTTTTCGCCTGCTAGAGTGAACTCGAAAAAATGAGCCGCGGCGTGCCGCGGTGCGGACAAGTGTCCCCGCCGCACGCCCCTGGTCCTACTGAGGCATATGAAATTTCAAGTTCACTCGGCATTGGCTACGTGTCTCTTGACGAGCGGTTGGCCCGTCCTGGCCCAAACCGCTGTCGATCTTACCCGCCAGGGTAGAATCGAGTCGGGCGCGCAACTTCCCGCTCAATGCTCGCAGGGGCAGCTATTCCTGAAGTCCGGCGAGCTCTCCGGCCCCACTCTCTACATTTGCTCCCAGCCGAACGGCTGGTCAGCCTCCAGCAATTTCGTCGCGGGCGCCGGCATCGCCATCGCCGGCGCTTCCATTGCCGCCGATGACGCCATCGTACCGGTCTATTCCGCCGGCGCCGGCACCCCCACGCAGGACTGTCTCGCCGGCAGAGATTTTTACGTCGATGTCACCGCCGCC
>DASRBG010000049.1:0-24728 GCA_035653735.1 Gemmataceae bacterium | reverse complement strand
GCGCCTTCTTTGAGCACCTTGGCCAGTCCCCAATCCATCACCTGCACTTCGCCGAACGCGCCCACCATCACGTTGGATGGCTTCAGATCGCGGTGAATGACCCCGCGGGCATGGGCATAGGCCAACGTCTGACAAATCTGCGCGAAGATGCCGACATAACGCGGCAACTCCTCCTGCGCCGATTTGCGCGCCGCCAACAGTGTTGAAAGCGTCTTGCCCTTGACCAGCTTCATAGTAAAGTAGGGCCGTTTGTCAGCGAACTGGCCTAGCTCGTAAACCGGTGTAATGCCGGGATGCTGCAATTGGCCGCTGATCTGCGCTTCCTCGACGAAGCGTTGCAGCATCTCGGTCTTGTCTTGATGCGTCTCCAGGAGCACCTTGACGGCCACATCGCGTCCCAGATCGGCATCGCGTCCCTTGAGGATGGCGCCCATGCCGCCGCGCGCAATCTCGCCATGCAGCTGCAAACGCGCCCCTGCGTCTTGCTTGTCAGGCATCTCGTCGGAGGAGGGCCGGACGATGGGCGAGCCGCCGAACGATTCCGGCTCCCGCAGCAGGATGCGCGGCACGGAGGGCAGTCCCGCGCTGAGGGCTTTGAGGACGCTGTCACCGGCGGGCAGCGGTGGTCCGCTATCCAGGCTAAAGGCGGCGGCCCGTTCGGGGTCGAGGTTGTCGCCGGATGGCGGAATGTCCACGGTCGGGTCCAGAGGCGGTCGTTCGTTCATGGCGATCTCCCGTGAGAGAAAATCTGCGTCTATCGTAGATTCACAACACGGCATTTTCGCGCGAAATTATTCGGAATTTTTTTCAGCTCAGAAACGACAGCCGATGAGCGCATTCACGTTCGACCTCCTCCGGCACGCCGGGAGGGTGAAAGGAGGCACGCCGGGCCGCGCAGCCTGCCGCGGCTACGACGATGACGGTCTAGCAGGTGGATTCATGAGCGGGCATGGCCAGGTCGCCGCTCCCGCGTCGCTGATTGTAATCAGCTCGATCCTTGTCTAAAGACTTGACCCCATTGTATTCAAAACCGCGGGCGTTTACCTTGAACCGACAACCAGCCACGCTGTTCGCGTTCGACTTTTTCCAGCCCTTGCCCATCCAGATCGAGGTCTCCGTCGCCCCGCTCACCTCCGACGCCGGCTTGCTGCCGCTGCGGCAGTTCGACCAACGCATCGGCTTGACCAGACAGTTCGCCGCCGTACTCGACGACCCGCGCCATCCCAACCTCATTGAGCACTCGTTCACCGAAATGGTCCGTATGCGCGTCTTCGGCATTCTCGCCGGCTATGAAGACCAGAACGACCACGACACATTGCGCACCGATGCCGTCTTCAAACTGATCGCCGACCGCTCGCCTATCGACACGGACCTGGCCAGTCAGCCGACGCTGTCGCGCTTCGAGAACCAGGTTAACATCGCCTCGCTGAAACGGCTGCGCAAAGTGTTCGTGGATCAGTTCATCGCCTCGTTCGCGGAGTCCCCGCTGTCGCTGACATTCGACCTGGATGCGGTAGACGATCCGATCTATGGGTCGCAACAACTGACGCTGTTCCACGCGTTCTACGAACAATACCAGTACCTACCCTTGGTCATCACGTCAGCGGAGACGGAGCAAGTGGTGATGGTCAGTTTGCGTCATGGCACGGCGGCAGCGTCGCTGGGAGCCGACGACGACCTGGAATATCTGGTGAGGCGGGTTCGCGAGGCGTGGCCCAACGTGCGGATTCATGTGCGTGGCGACGGCGGCTTTGGCAACCCGACGATGTACGAGGTGTGCGAGCGTTTGGAGATCGTCTATACCTTCGGCCTCTCGACCAACGCGGTGCTCCAGCGCACCAGCGAGGAATTGCTGGCCGAAGCAGTGGCGCTGTGAGACGAGACGCGTCAACCGCAACGGCTGTTCGACGCCTTTTGGTATCGGGCCGGTTCGTGGCCAGTGTCGCGCTTCGTGGTGGTGAAGGCGGAGGCGAACGCGTACGGGACGAACTGCCGCTTCGTGGTGACCAATCGCGCGGGGGCATCAAGTTATCTGGAAGCGACATATGACGAATATGTCCTGAGGGGCGAGAGCGAGAACCGCAATAAAGAACTGAAATGTGACCTCGGAATGGACCGGCTGAGCGATCACCGTTTCCTGGCGAACTACTTCCGGTTGTACCTGCATGCAGCGGCCCTGAACCTGTTGGTGCGGTTGCGTCGGGAGATCGCCGCGCCGCCGCCTGGTCCCGAAGGAGATGTACCCGTGGAGGCGCTGGTAGGTGAGGCGCGCAAGCAGTATCAGAACGCCCGCGCCGCGAAGACTCGCGGGGCAGAGGGCAACCGGCGACGTGGCGGTTGCTGCTCATCAAGGTGGCGGCATCGGTGGTCGTGAGTTGTCGCCGGATCGTGGTGCGGTTGAGCGGCACCTGGCCCAACCGGAACTTCTTTGAGTACATCAGTCAGCACGTCTCAAGGCGCCCAGCCGTGGCTCACTTCTGGACCGGATGACGCGATCGACAACTGGTCAAGCAGCCTGGGGGAAAGGGGGGCGGTGCGCCTTGGTAGGCTGACGCCTGCCGTTCGAGGTGCATTTTGGCCAGCGCTGCGATGGGATGATCGCAACGGGACCGACTATGAATAATGTCCGCTAGGAGGCACATCGATCGAAGGTAAAATCGTGACACGGCAAACAGGCGGATCGACACCTCACCAATGCGACACGACCTGATTTGTGGAATTTCCCATGAAAAATGAGCAATCGAAACCACCTTTTCCCTCCAACCTCTGGGGAAAATCAAAAAATGATAAACACATGGAAAATCAACGGTGCCGGGAACCGTATTCGCACACGGGGAAAAATGTACCGCGATACTTTTGTCGGGATGATCCGATCGACACAGCCTTGCCCCGTTACGATCATTGCAGGCACAGACGCACGTCGTTGCAACGATTTACGTATTGATCAGTCATGGACCTATGCGGTTTTGTTGGCGTCGTTGCAGCGGTGCGCCTGTCGTTGCAAGTGGTGCGGGACAGAGCGATGCAATGACACCACCATCCAAGAGAAAGAGGCTTCTTTTTTCGCTAAAACCCTCATACCAGGGGTCGGGATTCGGCATCCTAATCTATCCCTCCAACCTCCGGAAAAGATCAAAAAATGAAAAACACGTGTCCGCTTTCAGACACCGTTGGTGTCTAGGTAAATAGAGCTATATCGCGTGGCGAATGCTGCCCGCGTGCAAAGCCGGGCAGCACGTAATGAGCGGTCCCAGGCGCGTACGCACGCGCCGGCCAGCGGATCAATCCCGGCCCTCCCGACGACCGCCAGCGCAGATTCTCCTCGATGGGCTGATCGAGTGGGAGGGCTGGAGTGAAAGGGTTCACGATGTCCGTTTCCGGATCCATCTCCCGACTGGTTCGGGGTGTCTTTTGGGCGCTGTCGGCTCTTTGGCTGTGCGGAGTGAGATTACCGGGCGAGTTCCCGGTTGGGAGCCAGGCGGCTTCCGTCCAAGCATCCGCACGCCAGAGCCGGGCCGGCCGTGACTGGAAGAAGCAGCCGGCAATTGTCGAGTTGGATACAGCAGGGGATGTCTTCACAATCGGGGACGTACACGGAGACTATAAGCGGTTGGTTGGACTCCTGACGACAGGACAGATCATTGACCCCGACCCGGCCGGACCGGAGCGCGTGCGCTGGCGGGCGGGCAAGTCGATTCTGGTCTGCACGGGCGATCTTATCGACAAAGGCCCGCACTCTCTCAAGGTGATCGCCCTGTTCCGGACGCTGCAGGAGGATGCGGCTAGGGCCGGCGGACAGGTCATCGTGCTGATGGGCAATCATGAAGCCGAGTTCCTGGCGGACCCGGCCGACGATGACAAGGCGCAGGAGTTCCTCAAGGAGTTGGAAAAGGAAGGACTGGACCCGAAGGATGTGGCCGCGGGCCGTGACGCCCTGGGGGTTGGCGAATTCCTGCGGGGGCTGCCCTTCGCGGTGCGGGTGAACGATTGGTTCTTCGCGCATGCCGGCCACACCAACGGAAGGGATCTGAACGGCCTCCGCTCCGAACTGGAGGAGGAGGTGGACGAGAAAGGCTATGAGGCTGACATTCTCCTGGGCAAGAAGGGCCTGCTGGAGGCCCGCCTGCATAAGCGCCCGTGGTGGGAGAAGGAAGGCGAGTTGCCCGAAAAGAGTCGGGCACGGCTAGAGCGGTATGTCCGGGCGCTGGGTGTGCGGCACTTAGTCATCGGCCACCAGCCCGGGAAGGTAACATTCGCTGACGGTAGCACTCGAAAGAAGGGCGAGATCTATCAGAAATTTGACGGCCTGATCTTCCTCATCGACGTCGGCATGAGCGAAGCAATCGATTACAGCCACGGAGCGCTGCTGCATATTTCTGGTGGGAAGAGTGCCAAGGCAGTCGCCATCTTTCCTGACGGAAACTCTCAGGATTTGTGGCAGCGAAGCCGGCAACCGCAAGAGCAGAAGTGAGCTAGAGGCCGTGTCAGACTACCGCCTACGTCATCGACATGACTTGCAGGGGGGGCCGTGGCCCAACCCCCAGAGTATCGCTGTCGATACCAATGCAATGTCCGAAAAGTGAGTCCTGGGATTGGTTATTCTCGCGAGAGGAGAAGTAGAATGAAAAGAATCCTGGCCGTCGTTGCTTTCCTCGTTGTTCCGTCTCCAGCGTATTGCTGGAATAACACCGGCCACATGGTGGCCGCGCGTTTGGCCTGGCTGAAGTTAGACGAGGAGCAACGGTCCAAGGCAATCAGCATTCTGAAGAAGCATCCACACTACGATGAGTTCTTGACCACGGACAAACCCAATGGGTTCTCAGAAGATGAGTGGGTCTTCCTACGCGCAGCCACATGGCCGGACTGGGTACGGAACCACCACAAGGCCGAATTTCATCATGCCACATGGCACTACATCAACTACCCCTTCGTCGAGCCAGGTTCGATGATTGATCCCGCCAAGCATCAACCTCCACCGGATGAGGAAAACGTCGTGTGGAAGCTTGGAAATGCTGTCAAGCAGATGAAGAATGGCAACCAGGAGGATCAAGCAGTCAACCTTTGCTGGATACTGCATCTCGTAGGCGACATCCATCAGCCCTTGCACACAGCGGCGTACTTTAGTGATCTTTTCCCCGAGGGAGACAGGGGAGGCAACCTGGCTTATATAGTGCTCCACGATGGTGCGAACAAAACCAAACTGCACCCGATGTGGGACGGTTTACTCGGCAAAAGCACGACGGCATCCGCGATCGGAAGAGTCGTGAAGCAAGTTCAGGAATTGCCGGTTGCCGACAAACAAGTCATCAAAAATAACCTAAACGATCACAAGTCTATCGAATCTTGGGCCAAAGAAAGTTTCGAGATCGCGAAGAAAGCCGCCTATCTCAACGGAGAACTGCCTATGGGAGACGATGACGAAGATGCAGGCGAGATTGGGGTCGCGCCGGAAGACTACGCGCGGAAGGCGGGCCACGTTGCTCGAGTCCAAATTGCAAAGGCCGGTTCGAGGTTGGCAATGACGCTCGCTGACTTGTTAAAATAGCGTACCTCGTCAAAATGAACGAGTTTAAGACCTGGCCAGCCAAGGTTGCCGGCCAGGTCGATAACACTCATGCTCAGCATTCGGCCGGGAATGTCACAACTCGCCATGCTCGGCCAGCCAGCGTTCGGCGTCGATGGCGGCCATGCAGCCGGTGCCGGCCGCGGTCACGGCCTGGCGATAATAGCTGTCCGCCACATCGCCGGCCGCGAACACGCCCTCCACGGTGGTCCACGTCCGCTGCGGCTTCGTCCACACGATGTAGCCTTTGTCGTCGAGCTTCAACTGGCCTTCCAAAAACTTCGTGTTCGGCGTGTGGCCGATGGCCAAAAAGACGCCGCTGACGGCGAGGGTTTCCGTTTGCTTGTCCACCGTGCTCGCCAGACGAACGCCGGTCACGCCATCCTTGTCGTTGCCGAGCACTTCCTCAAGTACGCGGTTCCATTTCGGGGTGATCTTCGAGTTTTCCAGCGCCCGCGCCTGCATGATCTTGCTGGCCCGCAATTGATCGCGGCGATGCACCAGATAAACCGTGCTGGCGAACTTGCTTAGATACGTCCCTTCTTCGACGGCCGAGTCGCCGCCTCCAATGACCACGAGCGGCTTATTGCGGAAGCGCGGCAGCGCTCCATCGCACACAGCGCAGGCGGAAACGCCGTTATTCTTGTACTTGTCCTCAGAAGGCAGTCCCAGGTAGTTCGCCCGCGCTCCGGTTGCGATGATGACGCTCATCGCTTCGACTGTCTGTCCCTCGCGCGCCCGAAGCACGAAGGGGCGACGCGAAAAGTCCACTTTCACGATGTCGTCGGTGACAATGCGTGTGCCGAAATTCACGGCTTGCTGTCGCATAAGCTCCATGAGTTCGGGACCGTTGACGCCGTGGCTCGGCTGTTCCTTGCCGGCTTGGACCCAGTAGGGTTGACGGTCCTCCGGTAAGGCGGTGCCTAGATACTCGCGTGCTTTGCCGGCGGGGAAGCCGGGGTAATTCTCTACCTCGGTCGTCAGCGCCAATTGACCCAGCGGCAACGTGCCTTGCAGGCGGTTTTCCTCGATAATGGCCCCTTCGTAGACCAGCGGCTGCAGATTGGCGCGGGCGGCGTAAATCGCCGCCGTCCAACCGGCCGGACCCGAACCGATAATTACTACCTTCTCCGCCATTCTTTCTCCTTTATTTCCGGCGCCGATTCTCGGCGCGTTTCTCTCCCCGGCGGCGACGTTGGGCGGTACACTGCACTGTGTCACCATTGTAAGGTGGCCGACAAGGCGGTCAACATCGGGTAAATGGCTGCGGGAGGGATGGGACGGATGCTTCGATTGACTGATCTGCGCGAGATTCTGCGCTATGTGCCGCGTTTCCGCGACAAGGTGTTCGTCATCGCGGTTGATGGCGCCATCGTCGAGCATGACAACTTCCGCAATTTGCTGCTCGACATCGCGCTCTTGCGCAGTCTGCGAATTGGCGTGACGCTGGTGCATGGCGCGGGGCATCAGATCCGCGGCCTCGCCGAACAAACGGGGCAGACACCCTCCAACATCGACGGCACCGGCATCACCGACTTCGCCACCTTGCAGCTGGCCCTGACCGCCGCCAACCGTGTCACGCACGAGATGCTCGAAGGACTGTCGGCCAACGATCTGCGCGGCGCCTGCGGCAACGCCGTCGTGGCGCATCCGGCCGGCATTCTGCAGGGCGTCGATCACCAGCACACCGGCCGCGTCGAGCGAGTCGATACGGCCCTGTTGTACGCGCTGCTGAATCAAGACATCGTGCCGGTCATTCCGCCACTCGGTGTCGATGGCGAGGGGCGATCGTATCGGCTCAACTCCGACAGCGTGGCCGTCGAGGTTGCCCGCGCTCTGCAAGCGGTCAAGCTGATTTACTTGACCGTCTTCGAGGGCATCGCGGCCCCGGCTGAGCCGGACGGACCAACGCAATTGCTGCGGCAATTATCGGTCGAAGAGGCGGAGTCAATCCTCAAGAAGCAGCGCAGCGAAATTCTGCCGACGCAGCTGTCGAAATTGGAACATGCGGTGCGGGCGGCGCGCGGCGGCGTGCCGCGCGTTCACATCATCGACGGCCGGGTCGAAGAGGGATTGCTTGCCGAGGTGTTCTCCAACGAGGGCATCGGCACGCTCATTCACGCCAACGAGTACCAGGCTATCCGCCGCGCCCAGCGCCGCGACGCCCGCGCCATTTACGCGCTCATCCAGGCCAGCATCGAAAACGACGAGTTGGCCCGGCGAACGCTCAGCGACATCGAGCGAAGTATCGAGGATTTCTTTGTTTTCGAGGTCGATCGCAATCCGGTGGCCTGCGCCGCCCTGCACGTTTATCCCCATCAAAAACAAGCAGAGCTGGCGTGCGTATGCGTCAATCCGCGTTATGAGAATCAAGGCATCGGCGCCAAGATGATGCAGTACACCGAGACGCAAGCCCGCGCCACCGGCATCACGCAGATGTTCTGCCTGTCCACGCAGGCGTTCAACTATTTCCAGCAGAAGGGCGGCTTCACTCCGGGAACGCCGGACGAGCTGCCGCCCGGCCGCCGCGAACGGTATGAACGCAGCGGCCGACGCTCACTGGTGCTGTTCAAGAAACTCACGTAGTAGGTCCGGCGAGCCGAGCCGGACCTACGAGTGCCGCTCGGCTCGCGGCACCTACTCTTGAAGGGGCCGATATGATGCTCTCTCGTTTTTTTGGGAACCTTGGTTGTATCATCTTCCTCGTCTCGGTGGCGCTGATGGGCTGTGGTCGGCAACCGGGACCAGAGCAAACTTCGGAGCCGTTGGTCGTGCCGGTGAGCAATCCGGTTCGCCGCGATGTCACCGAATATGTGGACTATACGGGACGGACCGCCGCCGTCAATTCGGTGGATATTCGCCCGCGCGTCACCGGCTATCTGGTGAAGATGCCCTTCAAGGAAGGCTCCGAGGTCAAGGCCGGCGATCTGCTCTTCGAGATTGACAAGCGCCCTTATCAGGCACTCGTTGATCAGGCGCAGGCGCAGGTCAATTTGAACCTGGCCCGGTATCAGTTGGCCAAGGCAAACAACACGCGGGCCATTACCGTCGCCCGGCGCGAGCCAGGCTCGTTCTCGCAGCAAGAACTCGATACCTACCGAGCGCAGGAGATCGAGGCCAACGCCGCCGTCAAGGCCACCGAGGCAACACTGGCAGTTTATAAGCTCAACCTTTCCTTCTGTGACGTCACGTCGCCGGTCGAGGGCCAGGTCAGCCGCTATTACTACACGCTCGGCAACCTCGTCAACCAGGACCAGACGACCCTGACGACCGTGGTCTCGCTCGATCCGATGTACGCCTATTTCGACATCGATGAGCGCACCGTGCTGCGCGTTCGTAAAGGGATCAACGAGGGTAGGATAATCGTGCCCAAGAACACCGAGGAAGTGCCGGTGTACATGGCCCTGGAGGGTGAGCAAGATTTCCCGCATCGGGGAACAATCAATTTCGTTAACAATCAAGTCAATCCCTCCACCGGCACCATGACGGTGCGCGGCATCTTCGCCAACCCCAAGCCGTCGAGCGGCAGACGAGTGCTGACGCCTGGCATGTTCGTGCGGATCCGCTTGCCGATTGGCCAGCCGCATCCGGCGCTCCTGGTCGCCGATCGGGCCCTCGGCTCCGATCAGGGCTTGAAGTTCGTCTACGTCGTGGATAACGACAACAAGGTGCAGTATCGCCGGGTCACGATGGGCCCCCTCGAAGAAGACGGCCTGCGCGTCGTCGATGGCGTGAACCCGGACGACCGTGTTGTCGTCGGCGCCCTGCCGCAGGTTCGACCGCTCATGCAGGTGGAGCCGGAACAAGTCGAAATGCCGAAGATTGACGCGGGGCAAGCTCCCGCGCCAGTGCCGCAGCGGCCGCAACCGCCGCCGGCCGGCGGCGACAAAAAGGCGAAAGGCAGCTGAACTCCGAGCCTGTTCATCCGGTTGTATCGAGTGCGCGGTCGGCCGCCAGCTGTCGCTGCCGGGCGCCGCGACAAATCCCATTGCGACCCCCTGCCCAGCAACGGCACAATCGAAGAGTCCAGCGCCGGTTTCACTTCGCGGATCGTATGGGGGTTAGTGTGAACACCATCGCTGAATGCACGGTACCCGAAAAAATCCTTCTCGCCGCTTTCCAGCTCGAAGAACAGGGACAATCGCCTTTTTCCGCCGAGGCGCTCATCGTCTCCGCCTGGCAAAAGTATCCACGCACCTTCGGACTCAAGGGCTACGATGAACAGTATCCCGACTCTAACAAGGTGCTCGCCAGCATCATGGGCGAAAAAGGATTGGCACGCCGCGGCTGGCTCATCAAGATGGGACAAAAACTCTACTCGCTAAGTCACGAGGGCCGCCGTTCCGTACGGCGGTTGCTGCAAGGCGAGGATCAGCCCGAATCCATCAAGACCGATCGGCCGATCAAGCTCTCCAAGGAGCACGACAAGCTGCTGCAAGGTCTGTTCGTCACCTCGGCCTACGAGAAATTCCGCGAAGGCCGGCAACAAGAGTTGACCTTCGCCGACGCCTGCCGTTACTGGAACATCACGGAAAATCTCTCCGCCGAAGCGCTCGATGCGCGGCTCGACCACCTGCGTGCAGCCCTGGCCGAAATCGAACGCCAGATGGGACTCGGCAGCGCCAATCTTAGTGATGGACACAACATCAGCCTCGACGACGTTGCCGTGCTGTGCGACATTCACAACCACTTGTTGCAGCGCTTCAGCCGGCACCTCGCCCTGGTGCGCAACCGTGCGCCCAAATGATTTCAGAGTCTGTAGTCGTGCCCTCTCGTTCCCACGCTCCGCGTGGGAACGCAAGGTGGCGACGCTCCGCGTTGCATCCAAGTCTCGCGCGGGACGGGACGCAGAGCGTCCAGGCGTGCGTTCCCACGCAGGAGCGTGGGAACGAGAGTAAATTCATCCGCATTTACTCCTGACGCCTGCCCTCTGACTCCTGACTCCTGAGGAATCAAATCGCAGCCGGGAGCCGGCCACATAGTCGGCACTGATCTCGATGCTCAGCCAGCGGCGCTCCAGCTGCTCGGCGACGTGGCCGGTCATGTTGCTGCCGGCGAACGGATCGAGCACCAGCTCGCCCGGCTCGGTCAGGAAGCGGATGAAGAATTCGGGCACCGGCGCGGGGAAACGTGCGGGGTGGATGGGGAGGCCCGCGGCGCGGCAGCGGCGAAAATACTCATCGCTTGAACGAGTGTTCGGTACTTGCAGTAGGTTGGGCGGAATGGCGCCGCCGTTGTCGCGGCGGAAGTGTGGGCCGATGTCGTGTTGCGATGGACGCTTGGCCGTCTGGTAGCCATCGCGCAACAGGCGGCGCATCGACCGGCTGTAGGGCCGCAGCACTCGGCGATTGTCGGCGCGCGGCGAATGCGTTTTGGAAAGCCACCAGATCGGATTGACCGCATCCTTGACGCGCGTGCGGCGAATGGTCACCCACTCGGCGGGCGTCGGCATCTTGCTCGGATTGTACCAATAGAATTCTTGAGCCAGATGAAAGAGCTTACAGAGGCGTAGAATCAGTTCGTATTGATAGAGCGAGCGAGTACCCCGGCCGCGCTCCCAGGCGCCGCCCAGCTCGAAGACGAAACTCCCCTCGTCGGTCAGCACGCGGTGGATCTCGACGGCGAACGGCCAAAACCATTCGATATATTCCGATGGCTCAACGTTGCCGTAAGCCTTGCGCCGCCGCAGCGCGAACGGCGGCGAGGTAAGCACCAGCTCCACCGAATCGCTCGGTAGCTTGCGCAGCACGTCCAGGGCGTCGCCCTCGAAGCACTGGCCCAGGGATGTGGTGTAGCTTGGCTCGATTCCTGCCTCGATCACGGCGTTCCTCCTTGAACTTGTCCCGACCCCGCACATTCGCTGCGAAATCCCTTCGCGGCATGCGGCTATTGTTGCGCGAGAAGTGCCTCGGCGCGAAGACGAAGTTGAGATAACACGGAATCGGGGGTGCGGGTACAATGCGCCGTTGCGGGAGGTTTCGAGGCATCCGCGGAGGATCGAGGCATGAAATCGCCGTTTCCGGGAATGGACCCGTACATTGAATCGCGCGGTCTGTGGGCGGATTTTCATGGGCATTTGATTGAACAAATCTACCAACATCTTGCGGACTCTGCCCCTGAACGTTATTTCGTAAGTGCCGGCGAACGTTCGTATTATCTCTTAATCGAATCAGAAGGAAAGAAGAAGCATCCCTTTGTGCCCGACGTGAAAGTTACGACAGCCGAAAACGGCAATAAACCAAAGAAGAAATCGGGGGGCGTAGCCGTGGCGGAAGCTGCTACTGAGGATGAACCGTTGGTGCTGCGTGCCTTCGTTGCCGAAGAACATCGGGAAAGGTTTGTGGAGATCTACGCGACTGATCCCGAAGAAGGCTACGGACCGCGCTTGGTGACGATCATTGAAGTCTTGTCCCCCTCGAACAAACGTCCCGGCACGGAAGGTTGGGAACGATATCAGAGCAAACGGCAGAGTGTGTTGCTAGGCGGTGTCAACCTCGTCGAGATTGACCTTTTGCGCGGTGGCCAGCGTCCCCCCATGCTCGATCCCTGGCCCAAAAGCCCGTATACGCTGCTCGTGGCTCGTGGTGTCTATCGGTATGAGCGCTGTAAGGTTTGGAAAGCCTCTTTCCAACGCCCGTTGCCCGAAATCCTCGTGCCGCTGGAGGAACCGGATGCCGACATTCCTCTCCAGCTTCAGCCCATGATCGATGCCATTTACAAACGAGCGCGCTATGGCAAACTCATCGATTACAAGAAGCCCCTAAAGCCACAGTTGCGCGGCGCGGAAGCGGCGTGGGTAAAAGCACATTTACGCGAATGGCAGCGTCAGACTTGATGGCGACCAGTTTCTTCTTGAAACTCACGCCGGCGCACCCTCGCCGTCGTCGAGGTGCTGAAAGTCGGCGGCGCGGCGGAGCAGGCGAAAGCAGGCCCGTTCCAACGCGATCAATTCTTCCCGCGTCGCGGTGACGATCTCATAATATAACGCCTCGATGGCCTCCATCGCGAATGGCTCCTCGCCGTCGAAGGCCAGCAGGATCGGCGGCTCGGCACGCACCGTCGCGCACAGCAACAAACCATCCAGCACACAGCGGAGCAGCACTATCCTGTTCCCTCCTCGCAAAGCAGTCCTCAACCTCTCCGCGCTAAGCGTACCGCGAACGTCCCTTCGCTTCCAAGGTCGGTAGGCTCAGCCGCTTCTCAAACGGCCCGGAAGCGCCTATGATTTTAGGGTGGTTACCGGCGCTACCTCATCCCCTTTGTATCCGAGCCTGAAGCGTAAGCGAAGAATCGCCTTCGCTTACGCTTCAGGCTCGGATACAAATCAGCTGCAATCTACCAAGAGGAGCCTTTTTTTATGAGCCATGTTCCCGAATCGGCAGGCCCGCCGTTTGGCCCTCCTCCGAATCCTCCATCGTCCGGCCGATCTTCCCTCCTCGGTTGCGCCTTCGCGCTCTCGTTTATCCTCAACCTCGTCGGCGGGCTGGTTGTACTGATCATCTGCTTGGGTGTTTTTGTGCTGCGGAAACCGGACACCGTCCCGCTGGGCGAGAAGCACTATTCCGGACAGAGCCATGCCACGGATAAAGTGGCCATCATCACGCTCGACGGCGTCATCCTGGAAGGACTGCTCGGCTACGCCAACAAGCAGATCGAACAGGCAGCCGGCGACCACAACGTCAAGGCGATCGTCCTCCGCATCAATAGCCCTGGCGGCAGCATCACGGCCAGCGATGATCTTTACCGCAAGCTCATCGAGTTGCGCGATGGCAATCCCAAGAAGGGACACGCTTCGCGCCCGCTGATCGTCTCGATGGGTGGCTTGGCCGCCTCCGGCGGATACTACGTCGCCATGCCGGGACAAACAGTCTTTGCCGAGCCTACCACGCTCACCGGCTCGATCGGCGTTTATACCTCGTTCCCCAACGTCAAGAAGCTCGCCGACCAGTACGGTGTGGCCGTGAATACGATCAAGCAGGGCCAGATCAAAGACAGCGGCTCGCCTTTCGCCGAGCTGACCCCCCACGAACGACAGGTCTGGCAGGACATGGTAAACGACGCGTATCAGCGGTTCGTTCACGTCGTCGAGAAAGGACGTCCCATGCTGTCCGGCGGCAAGCTGATCGAACCGCTGACCATAACACCGACGAAAGCCGGACCTAGTTTCCTGAAAGCCGAGGCCGACAAGAAGGAGCCATACACGCGCTACCTGGCGGACGGCGGCGTATGGACGGCGGAGAACGCATTGAAATATAAACTTGTCGATAAAATCGGCACCCTCGACGACGCCGTGCAGGCGGCACACGATGCTGCCAACCTCAGCGACAATTATCAGGCCATCAAGTACGAGCGTCCCAGCACGCTCGCCGATTTGCTGGGCCTTGGCGCCCATTCCTCTGTGCCGCCTTCTGGTTCCGTGCTCGATCCGGCCCGCCTGGAAGCCGGTTTCGCACCGCGGCTGTGGTATCTAGCTCCCGGAGCGGAGCTATCGGGACTGTTCGCCGCCATGCGCGAGTAACACCGCCGATCGGGAGAGAAAATGAGTCGAGCGCATCGATGCCAGAGGCCATCGCTGGCCGCGTGTCTTGTTCTGTTCTTGCTCTATCCCGGTGTTGCCAGGTGCGGAGAGGGTGCGGAAAGGGACCGAGAGGAACGCCTGGCGTCTTTCGCCAGACTCAAGCGCGGCATGACGCCCGAACAGGTTCGGCAGATCATCGGCGCCCCCCCTAAGCACATTGCCCGGCAGATTTTCTACCATCGCTACCGGGAGCAGTGGGTCTACGACGCACCAATTTCCCTCCGACTCACCTTCGATTGTCCGCGGGGGCAGATGCCTCAACTTCTTTTGAACAAGGGATCTTCGGAAAAACCTGAGCCGCGACCGTAGGAGGCGAGCGGGGTTGCGTAAGCGCAGCGAGAGACTTCCTCGGGGCGCTTGCGCAACCCCGCTCGCCCTTACGGTCGCGGCTGGGATCACTAGCGGCGTTTCATCGCCCAAGTGTCAGGACAAAGCGAAAAAGCCTTGCCTCCCATGAAAAACGAAAAAAAGTCACCGCCGCATTTTTCCGACGAATAATCTCGATACCACGACGAAAAAACTCAAGGTGGCAAGCGAATTGGCCGCACGTTCGTCTATTTGTCGGCTATACTTCCTTCGCTTCCGCCCTCCGAAAGGACAAAGCGAGCTATCTCTTCCTGCCGCGAAAAAATCCGGTTGACTGTAAATCCGGCAGGGATGTGTTCAAAAATGAATCAAGCCGACGCATTTTCACGAAGGTCGGTGAGATCGTTCGTGATGGAAGTCCTAGCCAAAGTTGAGTTTATAAAGATTGTAACAAAATATCGCTAAAAGAGGAAAAGGGAACGCTAATTGCTAAAGAATGGAGAAGGTTTTGTTTCTTTTTTCTTTCCGGGACCGAAGGGAGCGCGAACTCAGGCAATCAAAGCGAGCAATCGGGTTGTCCGTGCGAGCGGGCGTTGTCTGAGGGGGAGGGCCAAAGGCTCGACCTGACAAGCGAGTATCTTCTTTTGAATGTGAGGTGGTCAGTCATGGCACGACGCGACGCAATACTGCGACTGCATAAATCACTATTGAGCCGTCGTTCGGACATCCGCAAGAAGCTGGCGGACGAATTGGACGGATTGCGAAACCTTAAGGGAGCGGACGCTCCCGGCGATCCCGCAGACGTAGCGTTTGAATCCGGAAGCGAAGAGATGGCCTCGCAGCTGGCCGAGTTGGACGCTCGCGAGCTGCACCAGATTGAGCGCGCCTTGCTGCGTCTCAAGCAGGGCACCTACGGACTCTGCGAGGGGTGCGGCTGCAAGATCCCGGTTGGCCGGCTTAATGCCTTGCCCTACACGACTTTGTGCATTGCCTGCCAACGCGAGATGGAGAAGTACCCCGAATGGGCAGACCGCCGCTCGGCCGGCAACTGGGAGAAAGTCTACGACGCCGCCTCGCCGCTTGAGGATCAGCGCGAAGTGGACATCTCCGAGATCGAAATCGATCTGTCCAGCAATCGTTAACGAATCCGAACGAACCGACTCTGAGCCGTGAGCGTCAACGAGTGGGGCAAAACCCGCTCGCAAATGCTCGCGGCTCTGTTCTTTTGTATCTCACCTGTTCTTTTGTATCTCATCCGTTTACAATTGTTCCGCGTCATGAGAAAGTCGGGCATGCTCCATCTCATCGACGGGCACCCTCTTACCCTGGCAGCATCACGGCGGGAGAGCGGGACATGGAGCCGGAACAAGACCCCATCCGCGGACGCGGCGCTTCCAGCAACCCGGCCAATCGCTTCGAATTGATCCACTACGAGCGCGATGAACTCGCCTTGGAGGAGGAATCGCCCTCCCCCGCTACGCGCTTCTACCGCGATCACTCCCGTTCCATCCTCGTGCAAAACGACAGTCCCGATGTCGGCTTTGAGGTGAGCATCAACCCGTATCGTGGATGCGAAAACGGCTGCGTCTACTGCTTCGCTCGCCCGACGCACGAGTATCTCGGCTTCTCGGCGGGTCTGGATTTCGAGACGAAGATCCTCGTCAAGGAGGACGCGCCGGCGCTGTTGCGTAAGGAATTGGCGGCAACGAAATGGCAGCCGAAGGTCGTTTCCTTCAGCGGCGTTACTGACCCGTACCAACCGATCGAGCGCCGTCTGCGGCTGACGCGGCGCTGCCTGGAAGTGTTCGCCGAGTTCCGCAATCCGGTGGGCGTCGTCACCAAAAGCCACCTCATTTGCCGCGACATCGATCTGCTATCCGAATTGGCCCAGCACCAGGCGGCGGCCGCTTTCCTCTCGATTACAACACTCGACGGCGAACTGGCCCGGCGCATGGAGCCGCGCGCCACGCAACCCGCTGGACGACTGGCCGCCATCGAAGAGCTGACCCGCGCCGGCATCCCGGTCGGCGTCCTGGCCGCGCCAGTGATTCCGGGGCTGAACGATCATGAGCTGCCGGCCATCCTCGAAGCGGCGGCAAAGGCGGGAGCGCGCGCCGCGGGTTATGTGTTGCTGCGGTTGCCGCACGGTCTCGGGCCGCTGTTCGAACAATGGTTGCGGCAGCATTATCCGGAGCGATGCGAGAAAGTGTTGTCGCGCATTCGCGACATGCGCGGCGGCGCAATCTACGATGCGCGCTTCGGTACGCGCATGCGGGGTGAGGGCGTGTTGGCCGAGCAGGTCGCTTCACTCTTCGCGATGGGTTGTCGCCGTGCTGGGATCGAGAATCGCTTTCCGCGTCTGTCCACGGCGGCATTTCGGCGACCGGGTGGGACGCAACGGCTGTTGTTTGAGTGAACACAGGTGGGCAGAAGAAGAACCTGCTTGCATAAGGAGATGCTGTCGCCTAGAGTTGTGAACAAGCATCCGATTTTGCCGGTGTCCTTCCGAAATTGCCGAGGTTGCCATGGAAATCGATTACGACTTAACCGTCCAGGACATGGCAGCGTTCCTACGCTATCATCAGAAGAATGGACCTAGGGTAAAGCCAAACCCCGTGGTGCGGCTGGTGGTAATGGGGCTGGTGTTCGCCTTGGTTATGATGGCCTACTTTCCCCGTTGGTTCGCCTCGGAGCCTTGGGAGAACTGGATTTCCGGATGTTTCACGGGAGTGATTATCGGCTTTTTTTCGTTGATTTTGCTCGGTTTATTGCTCGCCAGGCACAACAATGCAAACACGCTCCGTCTCTTCGAGAGAGAAGAATGCCGGTGGCTTCTCGCCTGGAGACGTTTGAAAATCGGTCCCGATGGTTTTGAAATTACGAACGAGTATCAGCGACTTTTTTATCACTGGTCTGTGGTCTGGCTGATTGATACCACGAAGGAACACGCTTTCTTCTGCACAAGCGTCAATCAAGCCCATATAATCCCTCGCCGAGCTTTTCAGCACCGCGAGGATTTCGAGAAATTCGTCGATCTCGCTTGCCGCTATCACAAAGGGCTGCCTCCGCGCGGCTCACGAGCGGCCGAGATCCTCGACGCCCTGCCCGCGGAACAGACTGGAATCACTATCCCGCGAACTCCCTACAACGCACAATCAAAATGAACCGCCAAGGCGCCAAGAACGCCAAGAAAAGAAAGAGAAGAAAAGAGCAAAAAAATAGGAGGCCAATCTTCGTTGGTTCTTGGTCCTTCTTGGTTTTCTCTTTCTTATCTTGGCGTTCTTGGCGCCTTGGCGGTTCATTTCTTTAGAGATCATAAGAGCAAACATGCCATCCCCCAGCCGCGAATTCTCCCTTCTTGTTGATTCCGATCCCTCCTTCTTCGACGTGCAAACCAGCGCCGCCGGTCCCGCCGGCAGTTTGCCGCTAACCGAGGAACTGCTGCGCGAAGCGCCGAGCGGCGATCTGTTTGGCTGGACTCAGGACGTCGGCATGGGCTGGACGCCGAGCGAACTGGGCCGGCCTGAATTCTTGCTGCTCAGCACTTCCGGCGGTCTGCGCGATGCGGACGGCAAGCCGATCGCGCTGGGCTATCACACCGGCCATTGGGAAGTTGGCCTGCTCATGAAAGCGGCGGCGGAGGAACTGCGAGCGCTCGGCTGTATCCCGTTCGCGGGATTTTGCACCGATCCGTGCGACGGCCGTTCGCAGGGCACCACCGGCATGATGGACAGCCTGCCCTATCGCAACGATGCGGCAATGGTCCTACGGCGCTTGATTCGTTCGCTGCCGACGCGGCGCGGGGTCCTCGGCGTGGCCACCTGCGACAAGGGGCTGCCCGCGATGATGATGGCCCTGGCTTCGATGCACGATTTGTCGTGTGTGTTGATTCCGGGCGGCGTGACGCTGCCGCCGTCCGTCGGTGAGGACGCGGGCAAGATTCAGACCATCGGCGCTCGCTTCGCGCATGGGCAGATCAGCTTGCAAGAGGCGGCGGAACTGGGCTGCCGCGCCTGCGCATCGCCGGGCGGCGGCTGTCAGTTCCTCGGCACGGCTGCGACGGCGCAGGTCGTCGGCGAGGCGCTCGGCCTATCATTACCGCACTCAGCCCTGGCCCCTTCCGGACAACCCATCTGGCTCGACATGGCCCGCCGCTCTGCCCGTGCCGTCGCACAGTTACAGACCCGTAATATCCACATTCGCCACATTTTGACCGATGCGGCCTTGCGTAACGCGATGGCTGTCCACGCTGCCTTCGGCGGCTCAACGAACCTGCTCTTGCACATTCCGGCCATCGCCTATCACGCCGGCCTGCGCCGGCCCAACGTCGAGGACTGGATCGACGTGAATCGCCGTGTGCCGCGCCTGGTCGATGCGCTGCCAAATGGTCCCATCGGCCATCCGACGGTGCGAGTCTTCCTGGCCGGCGGCGTACCGGAGGTCATGCTGCACCTGCGCCGTCTCGGATTGCTCGATGGAACGTGTCTGACCGCCAGCGGTGAACCGCTCGATCGCGTGCTCGATTGGTGGGAACAGAGCGAGCGCCGGCAGCGTCTGCGCGAACGGTTGCAGCAGAAGGACGGTATCGATCCCGATACCGTCATCATGAGTCCCGAACAGGCCCGTCAGCGCGGCCTGACTTCGACGGTGACGTTCCCGCGCGGCAATCTGGCTCCGGAAGGTTCTGTTATCAAGAGCACGGCCATCGATCCGAGCGTGGTGGATGCCGACGGAGTGTATCGCAAAGCCGGCCCGGCGCGCGTATTTACCAGCGAGAAGGCCGCCATCGCTGCTATCAAACGTTCCCACGCTCCGCGTGGGAACGAGGTATCTGGGCAGCGTGGGAACGAGGTGTCTGGACCCGACCGCATCCAGCCCGGCGATATTCTCGTGCTCATCTGCCGCGGACCAATGGGAGCGGGAATGGAGGAAATCTATCAGATCACTTCGGCGCTCAAGCATCTGAGTTTCGGCAAGCACGTGGCCGTCTTGACCGATGCGCGTTTCTCTGGCGTCTCGACGGGAGCGTGCATTGGCCATATCGGCCCGGAAGCATTGGCAGACGGCCCCATCGGCAAGGTACGCGACGGCGATCGCATTCAAATCGTCATTGACCGTCATCGCCTTGAAGGCAGCATCGATCTCGTCGGCGAGGGCGATCATCTTTTCGGTGCCGAAGAAGGAACGCGCGTGCTGGCGCAGCGTCCGCCGCGTCCGGACTTGCATCCCGATCCCGATTTGCCAGCGGATACGCGCTTGTGGGCCGCCCTCCAACGCGTCAGCGGCGGGACGTGGGGTGGCTGCGTTTACGATGTCGAGGCTATCCTGCTGGCGCTTTCCTGATTCGTTCTCTGTTAGTCCATTGCGGCAGAGTTGTCTCCGAGCCTGAAGCGTATGCGAAGACTAGCTATGCTGTCTTCGCTTACACTTCAAGCCCGGAAACATACAATCGAGAGGGAACTTGCGTTGCAGGAATGCCTCACCAACGGTCAGGCTGCGGCCGTCAGAAACCTTCTGCGGCTGCGCCAGGCGAGTCCAATCAGAGCGACGGCTCCCTGACCCAGCAAGAGGAGGCTGCCTGGCTCGGGAACAGCGGTGTTACCGACCGGAGCGCCATTGATAGCGTAGGTCAGTACCGCGGGCGGTCCATCGACTTCGCCGTAGGAAAGAGTAAAGCTATAAAGGCCAGCAGTCGGCGCGTACACCGTGTAGGTACTCAGTACGGGCGCCGTCGGGCCGGGCTGCTTATAATCAAAGGGCGTCTTGAAGCTAGAATCCGAGTACGCCCCTGTCACGGCCAACTCAAACCCATCATCATGCTCGGTCTGGAAAGTGTTGCCACCCGCATTCAGGTAGGTGGTCCCAGTAAATAAGAAGAAGGTATTATCTACCGATGCTTTCGCGCCGCCATTCGCGGCCCAAGCCGCGGAGGTGTTGAAAAAAGTGGGACTTTTCAAAAAGTCACCGATTGAATAGCCCGTAAGTCTGCTGTCGTAGTTGATGCCGGTCGGATTGAACTCCGCATCCGGCGTGGTCGTGGGGGTGTTAGCAATCGAGGCATTATACGCATTGCTGGAATTGAGCCAAAGTTCGGCGAGCACAGATCCTGCTCTTGCGGAACTACCGTTGCAGAAGAGACATGCCAATCCTGCCATCAAGGCGAAGAAAGGGAAACGGGCGTTCGACATGTAGCACATGGGCAAGACTCGCTAAACAAAGCGACAACAGTGTTGCGACAATGGGAACGGAACAGTTACGAGGGCGGACCATCGCTCCGCCGGGCGAGATCAATCGACGCAATGCGCAAAATGTCGTTTCTCTCCCCATTAAGTCGCATTTTCCGTGCGCAGTTGAGCCATTTTCACTATTCCTTCTTGTCGGCTCATTTCCTTCCTTCCATCGCTCGCGGTAAATAAATCACTTTATTCTCCCCTGAATATATTTAATTCTTGGTACATCAATAACTTGCGTCATCGCGTCTTTTCTTTATCGGGAGGGCCTGATTCGTGGTTTCATTGGCCGGGAACTAGAAGCCTACAGCCAGGCCGTAACGGACATAACCATCTGCGGCGCAAATAGGAGTTAACAGTGTAAACGTTAATAGCGTTAACGAATGCTTACGGAACGAGCGCCGGCTCAAGTAGAGACATCTTTAGAAGATCGCTTTTGTCGTCAGTTGGCTGCTGCCGACGGTGAGGCCGCGGACGTGCCGAAATATCCAGCCCAAGCTAGATCGAGGAGGGTTTTATCTAAGACCAACGGCTGGCCGCGCAGGCGGCAGATGTCGCGGGCGCGTTCGATCAGATCGCGTGGCTCACAGCAACGCGGCTCGCGCTGTTCCGCTTGATAGCGATTGAACAAATGAGCAAACAATTCTGGAACTACGACAGCGCCCCAGCGGGCCGCGTAACGCTCGAAAATCTGTTTGTAGCGCTCGGGCGTAGGTTTGTCCAGGAGCAAACGGTAGCCCATGCGGCGCAGAAAAGCCGGGTCGGTCACATCCTCGGGACGTAGATTCGTGGCGATGATGAGCAGGAGGCGGAAGGGGACTTGCACTTTCTGCCCAGTGTGCAGAGTCAAGAAATCGATTTGATGTTCCAAGGGGACGATCCAGCGATTCAGCAAATCATGTGGCTCGACGCGCTGCCGGCCGAAATCGTCGATCAAAAACATGCCGCCGTTGGCCTTGACGTGTAGCGGCGCCTCGTAATAGCGCAGGCTGCGGCTGTAGATCAAATCGCACGAGTCGAGCGTCATCTCGCCGCCGGCGACGATGAGGGGACGGCGAACCCGCACCCAGCGGCGATCGACTTGCCAGCCCGCGGCGCCCGCAAGACTATTCACCTGTCGATGGATCTGGGCGTCGAAGATGCGGATAATGTTGCTGTCGATGTTGATGCAGTGGGGGATCCAAATGTCGCCGCCCAGGGCGTTATGCAGTTGCCGGCCAAGAGTGGTCTTGCCGTTGCCGGCGGGTCCGAAGACGAACAAACTGCGTCCCGAGGAGGCGGCCAATGTGGCCATCAACCGCGCCTCCTCGGTCAGCACCATGTCGGCCGTCGCTTCCTGCACTTGCTCAAGAGTTGGCGGCGGCGTCAGAGTCAACTGCCACTCGATCATCGCCGAATAGGCGGCCAGGGATACGGGCGCGGGGCCAATGTAGCCGCTGATCTCCAAGAGTCGGTTCGCCGTTTCTCGGCCGCGCTGGGTAATGGCATAGCGGTAGCCGAACGGACCCGCCTGGCCGAGCACGTCGAGCAGCTGATTGGCCCGTAGTTGTTCCAGTACTTCTCCGAGCAGTTGTTGCGGAAGATGCAGCTTGCGGGCGGCCCATTCGGTGTTGAACTGAGGGACCGTGGCCGCCGCTTTCAGTGTCAACTCGCTCACGAGCGCGGCGTCCAAGCCCGTATCGGCGGCTTTCATCGGCGCGGCCGGCGCCAGCACGTCCTCGACGCGGACCATCTGCGGCAGGAAGGGAGGGGACTCGGTTCCCTCCCTCTTGCGCTCTTCCCCAGAGGGCAGAGGGGAGGGTGAGGAGATGGGTTCTTGCAGCCAGGTCATGGTCATCGGTGTACTTACTCCACAAGACCCAGGAACCGCCCTTTGGGTTGGGTGTACCCGCTGTAATCGACGGTAATGTTGCCGTTGCCGCCAAAGGACATGGTATCGGCGATAAGGCTCGATCCGATGATTGACGAAGTCCCGTTGCCGGTTATCTTCAAGCCGGCGGTGGGATCGTAGAAGGTCCCTTCCATGGTGAAGTTGCCATTGCCCGTGATGCTGTTGGTGATGTTTGACGGCGTACCGCGGGCCTGGAAGATCAGGAGACCCTGGTAGAGGCCGCTAGTTAGGCCGGCGAGATTCACGCTGCCCGTGGAAGAGCCGGCGATGTTGATGACATCGTTGGAACCGGTTCCCGCGTTGTAGAACATCATGCCGCCGCTGGTGCCGGAGTCCATGATCAAGTTGGCGCCGTTGGAGTTGAGACCGCCCGCGGTCAAGTAGTAAATGCCCCCGTTGCCGTAGCTGGCCTGCTCAAAGATAACCGTGTCGCCCTGCTTGAAGTTGGGGAGTTTTGGCTGTCCTGATCCACCAAAGCTGCCGGGGGTAACGGTATAAGTGCTCGTGGTTTTATTGTAACTGATCGTGCCACTTGGCGGCGCGGAAGGTGCCGGGAGATACCAGTACGGATCGGGCGTTGGCGACGTACCCGTGGTCGGAGTGGGATTTGTCGTGGAGTTGTTCGTCAAGTCCACGGAGCCGGTGACGTCGATCGCCTGGGCAGTGATTTTCCCGCCGCCGCCGTTCTTCAGCGCCCCGTTGGAACTGGTAGCGTTCGAATCAACGATGATCGTGCCATTCTTGACGGTGAGGGTCCCTCCGCCCTGATCGTCCAGAGCTGGCGAGGCGGTTGGGTCCAGGGCGATGATGCCGCCTTTGGGCACGACCCAAGCGCCGCGAGCGACCGCCCTCGCCTTGACGGGGATGCTTCCGCTGCCGAAGATGTTGCTGAAATAGCGGGGCTGATTGGACTGAATAATCACCTCGACATAACCGGCCACACCAACGAAAGTGCCCGACTTGGGGGGAATGTTTACCGTGACAATGTTGGTGGTGCCGTCGTTGGAATAGCCGTTGGCATTCGCCGTGGTCAACGCGCTCGCCTTGGCGGTACCGTTGGTATCGGAGCCGCTATAGGTTCGATAGTTGGTATACAAATCGATGGCGCCGGCCATCGCGGCAGCGTCGGCCCCGGCTTGGGCGTGCCGCTGTTCGGCCAGGACGATGCCCACGTCCACCGCGATGGCCGTTACCGACATCAGGGCCGTCAGGGTGATCGCTACTTGCACGGCGATCATCCCGCGTCGCCGACCGTCCCACCTCGAATCAACACGGACGCGCATGAGTCAGCTCCTTTCCGGGTCGCCGCGCTGAACAGCGGCCGAATTCAGTAAGACATCTCCATCACCGAGGTACTGGTCAGGGTGATGCTGCCGAGGTAAGCCTCGGGGACCCATGTGTACGAGATCGTCACCGTGACGCGGTTGCGCAGGTATTGGCCGGTTGCGGCACTCGCCAAGTAAATGGGCAACTCGGTGGCATTGTCCCAGGTGACGGAATAACTCAGCTTGCTGGTATCCATCCCGATGGCCCCGGGTTGGATGATGTTCGTATAAATCGAGGATTGGGTCGCCATCGGTTGCCCTGTATCGAGAGCGTATTGTCCTCCATGCACGCTTGCGTAGCGAGCGGCCTGTCGCGCCAGCGACGCCACTTGCTGATAACGATAGACGCCCAGGGCGAGAATGATGACGACGAGCGTGAGCAGCAATGCGACCGAGAGCACTATAGCCGCTTCAACCATGACGGCGCCGCGGCGGCGACGCGGAAGGAATCGGCGAATAAGCATAAATCCTCCTGCGTGGATTCAATCAGTTGGGCGTGGCCGGGGCCACGCGCATCTCTACCGTGCGCGACAATTTAACCGTCGAAAACCCCAAATAGCTGGAGACCATCGAGAACGTATACGACACCGTCACCGAGACATTGGGATGGCCGTCGGCATCCGTTCCGCTCTTGCTTGAGACGGTTGGTGTTGGACTGAGATTCGGAGCATCGGCCAGGGCCGCTTGTTGAACGGTAGTGTACGTAGAAAAGGCCGAAGTAGTAGGGTCCGACGCCCACAGCGCGCCGTTGCGGGCGCAGTTGGTGATGGTCAGGTAATGGTAATACAGGCGAGCGAAATCACAGGAAATCACCAGGATGAGGACCAACAACGGC
>DASRBG010000048.1:0-6457 GCA_035653735.1 Gemmataceae bacterium | reverse complement strand
GATGGTTTCCAGAGGCGACTCGAGAGCGGGCTCCACGGTATCGCCGTTGTCGTACTCAATCCGCTCTCCCAGCGTGATCACAGCAAACGGCGCCAGCAACGAAACGGCAACGCACCAACCGGTTTGACCGGCGCCATGCACGGTTTCGATGCTGCCTTCAATGTAGTCTTCCGATTCGGTGGTGAACTCGAATGCGTCACCTTCCGGCACTATGAAATAGAGATGATAAGAGCGGTCGGCTGCGCACTCGTCCGGCGGCTTCTGGTCCGGGTCCGATTCGGGCCACCAGACGGGGTCGCCTTGGGCTTCGCGTTCAAAGAGCAGTTGGGATCCTTTCAGGCTTCTCAACGCGCGCGTCACTTTCGCCTGGACGTTGACGAACCAGGAGTCTTCGAAATCGACGCTCAACTCCACGACTCCTTTGGGCCATAGGCGCTCAATTGCCTCTTGGACGTCCTTCCGCGGCATGCCTCACTTCCCCTCGATCATCTCGGCGGCCTTCGTTGCCGCTGCATTGTAAGCCCCTTCCAGAAAGTCCTGAAGCGTGCCGCTGCCGCGCCAGAATGGGAACCTGCCCAGCCTGCGGGCGACCGCCGCCCCGGCAAGCGGGGCGCCCCGCAAGTCCGGGGCTTCTCCGGCTATATCATCCGGCAGAGCGCCAACTTTCCAGAACCGGCCCGGCGCGGCAGGCAGCGGTTCGGGCGGCGGAGACAAGGCGTCCGGCCGCCGCGCGGGACCGCGCTCTCCGATCAGCGTCATGAATTCCTCGCGGTCCATTCCGCGCATGCGGAAAATCAGGAACGGATCGCGGTCGAACTCCTCTCCCAGCAGGTAATAGACCGCCGCAATGTGTTTGCACGGATTCGACCAGTCCGGGCACGAGCAGTCGGTGGTCAGGTCGTTGTAACGTTCCGGGAACAGCGACACTCCGGCGGCCCGAAGCACCTCTTCCATTTCGTGCGGCATCTCCCCGCCGAGCAGCTTTGAAGCGAAAACCGCCTGTCCGGCAACGGAATCGGCAACCTTCTTCCATACCGTGGCGCTTAGCGCCTTTACCTTGATGGCGATCTCGTAGGGCTTTGGGCGGGAGCCTTGCACGCGAGCCGTGATTCGTCCCTTCTCGATCTCGATGGAAAGCACCTGCCCGTCGCGCGCGTACCTTCGCCCGCGCTGCAACCGGGCCCCGATGTTGAAGCTTTCCAGCACCGTGATCCAGCGCTTGGCCCACCAACTCTCCCCGAAGCCGCCTCGCTTCGATTGCGCGCGAATGCCGCCCTTGGCCGTGCGCGGCCGAGACGGCGGAAAGTAGCGATCATAAAAGTCCCAACGGCCCATAGTCACTCTCCCACGGCGTCTTTGCGCAGCGCGAACAGATCCCGCAACTGCGCGTTTGACAATTCGCTGAGCCAGGCCTCGCCCGTCCCCACCACGCGCCCGGCCACATCCTTCTTCCGCTCGATCATTTCGTCGATCTTCTCCTCCAGCGTGCCGGCGCACACGAACTTATGCACATGTACGTTCTTTGTTTGTCCGATACGGAAGGCGCGGTCCGTGGCCTGGTTCTCCACCGCCGGGTTCCACCAGCGGTCGAAGTGAAACACGTGGCTGGCCTGCGTAAGGTTCAAACCCGTGCCGCCGGCTTTGAGCGAGAGCAGAAACACCCGCGGACCGGCCGGATCGGCGAAGCGGTCCACCATACGGTCGCGCTGCTTCCGCGGCGTGCCGCCGTGCAGATACAAAACTTCGATGCCGAAGCTTTCCCGAATGTGACGCTGGAGAATGTCACCCATCTCGGTGAATTGCGTGAAAATCAGCGAGCGGTCGTTTTCTTCCAGCGCCTCTTCGAGCATTTCCGCGATGCGGGTCAGTTTCCCGCTGCGCCCGTCGAGAGCCGAGTTGTCCTTCAGGAACTGTGCCGGGTGATTGCACACCTGCTTCAGCTTCATCAGCGTAGCCAGCACCAGCCCCTTGCGCTCGATGCCTTCGGCCGATTCGATGGCTGCCTGCGTGTCCCTCACCACGGCTTCGTAAAGCGATGCCTGTTCCCTGGTGAGGTTGCAGAAGACCTTCATCTCCTGCTTGTCCGGCAGGTCCGCGATGATGCTCTTGTCCGTCTTCAGTCGCCGCAGAATGAACGGCGCCGTGATGCGCCGCAGCCGGTCGGAGGCGCCGCGATCCGCATACACCTGGATCGGGATAAAAAAGCGTTTGCGGAAGCCGCTCTCCGAACCGAGAAACGAAGGATTGAGGAAGTCCATCAGGCTCCAGAGATCGCCCACGTTGTTCTCCACCGGCGTGCCGGTCAATGCGATGCGGTAGCCGCCCGCCAACGCCCGCGCCGCGCGCGCCTGTTTGGTTCCAGCGTTCTTGATGTTCTGCGCTTCGTCGAGAATCACGCCCGTCCAATCCACCCGTGAAAGAGTTTCCTGATCGCGATGCAGGAGCGCATAGCTGGAGAGGACGATGGCATGCTCGGCCGCTGCCTTTTGAAACGCCGCGCCGCGGTTGCGCGCGATGCCGTGATGCACCAGCACCGGCAACTCCGGCGTGAAGCGCGCGGCTTCCTTGCGCCAGTTGTTGACCACCGAGGTGGGACAGACGAGCAGAACCGGCCCCCCCTCTCCTTCGGCGCGGTCGCGCTGAATGAGGGCGAGGGTCTGGACGGTCTTGCCGAGCCCCATATCATCGGCCAGGCAGGCGCCCAATCCCAGACGCTTCAGGAAATCGAGCCAGGAGTAACCACGAAGCTGGTACGGCCGCAGCACTCCGTGGAGGGCCTCCGGTTGCGGTAACTCGGCAAATGGAGTGCGGCCTTCCAGGCGCGTCAGCAAGTCGCCCACCCAACCCGTCGCCTCGACTCCGCCGATTTCCAAGGGACCGGCATGGCCTTCCACGCCGATGGCCATGCGCATCACCTCGCGGGCCGTGGCGCGGCCGCTCGGGTTGTGCTTCAGAAAATCGAGCGCGGCCTGAATCTGCGCTGCATCGACTTCCACCCACTGCCCGCGCAATTTCACCAGGGGCTGCTTCAAACGGGCCAGCGCCGCCAGTTCGGCGCGCGACATCTTCTCGCCGCCTAACGCCACTTCCCAATCGAACTCGACCAGCGCCTCGAGCGACAAGCCGGCGGATGCCGCCGCCGGGCTCTTCACCCGCGCGTGAGCCTGCAACCGGGTCTGGGTTCCGCGCCGCGTCCACCACGATGGCAACATCACGCCAAATCCGCCCTGTTCCAGCGCGGCCGCCGTTTCCCGCAGAAACTGATGCGCCCCGGTCGCATCGAGCGGGTAACCCTCCGGCGCCGCTTGCTTGAGGCTCGCCTCCACGCGCGGGCAGATCGCCGCGGCCTGGCCAAGGGAGGCCAACAACTGCTCTCGCAGCGCCCCGGCGTCACTTCCGAACGCTGCTGCGCATTTCCGATTCCACGCATCGGCAGCCGGCACGAGCAGGCTCGGATCTTTGGTGCCCTGTAGCAAGTACTTGACCTGCCAGCCGTCCGTGCCATTCTCCGGTTCGTGCAGACGGAACGCCAGCCGGAAGGGCGCGAGCGAGGCGACCCGAATCGGCCGCTGCCATTCTTCGATCCGTGCCGCCAATGCCGCCAATTCGGAATCCGCAGCGGCCACGCTGGCATCGGGAGAGGCAAGCGCCGCGAGCCAAAGGTCGTGAAGGCTCTCCTTGGTGCGGGATTCCGCCGCCGAGGCGCTCCGCACGAGATGGTCCAGGATGAAGCTGGAGAAGGCCAGCAGAGTAGTTTCGGCGGCTGTTTCCGGCTCCTGGTCCTTTGTCTCCCAGGTGAGGGCGCGTGCGCAGGGCGGCATGGCCTTGGCGAGCGCTTCCAGACGGGCGGCGTCGGCTCCGGTCGGAGCCGGCATCCACCGGGCGGCCCAACCATCATTCTCACGGACGAGCGTCGGGAGAAATTGGCCGCGCACGGCCAGCCCTCCGCAAAAACACATGGCCGCGGTCCAGTACGACAGGTCGTCGCCCAGCAGCACGCCGGGCGCGGCAATCCGCTTCCCGGCGCACGCCGTCAGGAAAGCGATGGTCTGCCGCGCGCAAAGCGGCAGAGTCTCGACAACGTGCGGCGCCAGGTAGCAATCCTGATCGGGAACCGCGGCGCCGTCTGCCAGTGCGCTTGACGGAGCTGGCTGGCCGTCCTGCGTGGGCAGCCAGGCAACAGCCTCGTGGGCGTCTCGCAGCTTGAACTTCAGGCCTGTTCCAAGCTGTGTGACCGCCGCCAGCAGCGCGGCTTTCTTTGCCTCGGGTTCCGCCCATACCAGCAACCGGTCCTCGCGGAACGCCGCATGGAGGACGATCATGAGAAACACTTCCGAAACATCATTGGGAAATGCAATTATCGCCGAGGACCTGAATAGGCTGCAATCAAGCCAGGCACGCTCATCTTTGCTTGGCCGCGCCGTTCGGGCCGGAGAGGCAGCGGGCCTTCGAGGCTTGGCGGGAACCGAGTCGATAGGAATCGTTGTCGTCGGGTCGCAGAAGAGCGCAGGGTGCCAACGCCAGCAGCGCGGCTTGGGGCGGCTAACTCCAGTCGGGCTACGCCCTCCTTCCGTTAGCCGCCCCAAGCCGACTGAACCTCCGCTTCTGCAGTCGCCGTTGGAGCATCGGATTACGACCGGTGGGGGCCGGCACGCGGGCACGAGCCAAGCACTCTAACACCGGTTTCCCAATAAAACGCCCCCAAAAACGGCGATTCCCGATATAAGACGAAGAATGTCAGGGAATGCTGGAGTGTCCGCCCGAGCCGAATGTCATCCTTCCGTTCCGCGCCGACGATGCGAAGAGCGTTTGCGATGCGTTCGAGTTGCTGGCTGTAATATGCGGCGTGCTTCAACAAGCAGCGCGCCTGATCACGCTCATGATGGAACTCGTGAATTAGGGAGGAAGACCGCTATGGAGATCAGCGTGGCGATCGGGGGTGGCCAAAACATGACTCTCAGCGGCGCGATCCTGGTCTATCAGGGGGGGCGCGAAGCATTTGCCGTGTGGCATCCGGCGAAAGCCCGGCCGACTGAAGGAGCACCGTATCTCGGGGAGGCCGAACCGCTCACCGTGGAATTCCTGCGCGCGCTGTCTACCGGCCTCGGGGTATACGTCGCGCCCGAAGTTCTGCCCGCATCGGTCCTGGTCCGTACTTCAGAGCTTCTGGTGTGGTGGGCGCCGGCGCAGCACCGCACCCTATTCTTCGGCGAGCATAGCGGAGCAGGCAGCGAATTGAACGGTCAGCGATACCCGATACCGCCTTTGGTGTTCAAGGTGGGTGGCGGACACCTCTGGGTACGCGCGCTGGACAAGGACGATCGACCCCGAGGCGAGACGAAGCTGAAGACGGCGCCGTTCTGGAACTGCAATGACGCTGGGGAAGTCTGTCTCGGCACAATGCGCATTCCGGAGTCGTCGGGCATAGAGGCCATCGATGGCTGGGAACGTGGATTCTTCCAAAGCGAGTTCACTCACGCCTACGGAGCCGCTCGATTGACGAATTTCCCAGGCGGCTTCCTGGCTCTTTGCGGCCGACTCGCCGGGAGTCGAAAGCGATTTCCAGCAAGGTATTTGACGGACGCGCGCGAGACTCTGCTGCAGTTCGTCGAGCGGAGGTAATCAATGTCGCACAGCCTGTCTCCTGAATTGCTTCGCCGGCCAGTGCACGTGTTGGTTGTGGGTTGCGGTGGGAACGGTAGCGCAATCACCGCGGGCCTGCCGTATTTACACCAGGCGATGATGCTCCATGGCCACCGGGGCGGGCTGGACGTTACCCTGATGGACGGAGACGTGATTTCTGCAACGAACTGTATTCGCCAGCCATTCAGTCAGGCCGAGATCGGCCATTCGAAGGCCGTCGTTCTCGTGTCCCGGATAAACCTGTTTTGGGGTTTGAAGTGGCATGCCGTACCTGAACACTTCAGTTCGCGCACCAGTGTGGATCGCGTCGATATCCTGATCGGGTGTGTTGATAGCAGGGCTGCACGAAGAGTCATCGCCGAAAAGGTGGCCGGGCGGCGAAGCGGAGTTTCGTATTGGCTTGATCTCGGGAATCATTCAACGGGTGGACAATTCGTTCTAGGACAGCCCTGGAACTGGCAGAACAAAAGGTCCGCGACTCGTTTGCGAACTGCCTCGGAGTTATTTCCAGAGTTGATTGAGGCTTCGCTCGACAACGATGGGCAGCCCAGTTGCAGCGCCGTCGAAGCGCTGGAGCGGCAAGAACCGTTCGTAAACCCGACGCTAGCCAATCATGCGCTGGCGCTCTTGGCACGACTCTTTCGGCACGGTGCGATCACGTACCACGGCGCTTTCGTCAATGTGGCAGCTGGTAGGGTGCAGCCGCTTGTGATCGATCCCCAGATTTCGCGAGCACTGCGGCGACGCGGCAGGCGCCTTGCCTCGGTGGGTGCCGTTCGCTGAAGTCGGCGTTACCTCCAAATGCTCAGATACC
>DASRBG010000047.1:0-10779 GCA_035653735.1 Gemmataceae bacterium | reverse complement strand
TCGCGCAGCTCCTGGTCCGTCAGCAGATCGGGCAAACCATCCGGCATGATCGACACCGGCAGCGCGCGATTTTCCACGATCGCGCGGGTGTTCACCTTGAACGAATCGCCCTTGGCATCGAGATAGGTGTAATCGTCCAGGTTGGTTCCGATGAGCATGCCGACACGGACTTTGCCGTCGTCGGTTTCGATCTGCCAGGTTTGATAGTGCGGCGCGACCGTGTTGCTGGGGCGGAGGATCGATTCCAGGATATGGCGGCGATCGGTCCGGCCAATGATGCTGAGGTCGGGTCCGACCACGGCTCCGCGTCCTTCGACGCGATGGCAACGATTACAGGCGGCCAGCTTGGAATGAAAGAAAACGCGCCGTCCCGCCTCGCTGTCCGCCGGTCCTTCCAGCCGCTTCAACCAGTCGTCGAGATCGTCGGGGCGCGGCCGGTCCTTGACGAACGGTTGACCGAGCACGCGCGCGACCAGAGCGGCATCCTCGGAGTGACGACGGGTTGTCATTTCCAGGCGCGCGCGCTGCTCGGGTCTGAGCGCTGTATCCTTCAAGGCACGCAGCGCTTCCTGGCGGAGAATCGCGTTATCATCCTGAGCGAGCCGAAGCAGCGTGTCGAGATGCTTCGCGGCCTGGTTGGACAGTCCGAGGATCGCTTGCGCTCGCACGGCATCCGCGAGATGTGCATTGCCGACGGCATCAAGCAGCAATCGCTCCCGGCCGGCGCTCGGATGCTCGCTCAGCGAGCGAACCGCCTCCAACCGCAACGCCGGCTCTCCGTGTGCCAGGAAAGTCCCCAGCAAATCAAGCGTTAATTTCGGATGCGAGGGGGGGACTACTTGCAGTGCCAGCACGCGCAGGGCGAGTGGAGTTTGCTTGTCCTTGAGACGATCGAGAAAATAATCCGCCATCTTCGCTTCGCTAACATCGCGATCGTCCAGCCGCGCCAGCGCCGCCGAGCAGGCGAAGAACAAACGCACATTCAAAGCGCGGTCCTTCAACATCTCGGCAAGGGCGGGGCGAAACTCGTCGAGCTTGTGATCGGCGATCCATTTGATGGCCAGGAACCGCACGTCTTCATCGGCATCGTGCAGGAACTCGCGGAGGCGATCCCTCCGGTCGCTCACGCTTCCGGCTCGCTCGCCAGATGCCCGCCACGCCAACAGCAGTCCCATGCGCTGCAACGGCTCCTTGAGCGAGCGTGCATCGAGGGCGGCGAGGCATTCGGGGTGAAGGCTCAGTTGCCTGATGGCGGCACTGCGCAGGAAGGGATCGGGATTAGTAAGCAGATTCACGAGGCGCGGCATGGCCGATTCGCCTTTGAGAGCGGCGACGGCCTCCAGCTGCACGGCAAGTGGATATTTCGCATCGAGGAAGCGAATCGCCTCCCCGCCGCGCTGCGCGAGGGCGCGCACGGCCAAGGCGCGTAGCGGCGTTTGCGATTCCTTATCGGCAAAGTCACCGAGATCGAGCTTTTGATTGCCCGCATCGATGAGGGCGGTTAGGGCTGCGGCGCGGATGCGAGTATCCTTGCTCGCAAGCTGGTCGCTCAGGAAATCGCGCCCGGCGTTGTCCGCGGCGAGCCGGCGCGCGGCCGCCTCGCGGATCGGCCAATGAGCGCTCGCCAGAGCGTGATGCGGTTCGTGGGGCCGCTCGGCTTTGCTCGCGTCTCGCCGATGAATATGCCAGATTGCTCCCTTGCCGTGCAGATTGTAATCGCTGCGCACCCAGTCGCTGACGAACAGCGAGCCGTCGGGCGCCACGGCCAAACCGACCGGCCGAAAATTCTCGCCTCCTTGCACGAACGGTTTGCGCTCCGCCGTCAGCGACGCTCCGCGCTCCTTCATGTGGTAGCGCTCCACGCGATGATCCGCCCACGACGTGACCAACAAATCGCCGACGTACTCGCGCGGCAGACCATCGGATTCGTAGCTGAGTACCTCGCATGGCGCTTCGCCGGTGCCGCATACCATCGGCAGCGTGCCCGGCAGCTGGCCGTCCCACGCCTGGAAGGGATGCCGTCCCGATCGGCCATAGCGGAATTGGAAGCCATAATCGCCGCCTTCGACAACGTGAACGAGCCGGCACGGCGGCATGGCATCGGGGTCGTTGTCCACGGCGAAAACGCGGCCGAAAATGTCACGGCAAACGCCGAACGGGTTCCAGAATCCCGTCGCCACGCGCCGCAGCTTTCGGCCATCGGCCGTACACCAAAACACGCTGCCGCCCTCGCCGCCGCCCGTCAACGTGGTCCCATCGGCGGCGATCAGCTTGTACGCGGCGCCCAGGTTCTCGCCGAGTCCGAAATACAGATCGCCCTTGGAGTCGAAAGCGAGGCCGGAAAGACCGTTGTGCGGATAATCGCCCTTCGTATCGAGAAAAACGATGCGGCGCTTCTCGTCCGCCTTGCCATCGCCGTCGGTATCGCGCAAGCGCAGAATCTCGTTGCGCGTGGCCAGATAGACCGAGCCGTCGGGATGGACGGCGATGTCCATGGTCGCCTGTGTACCCTCGAAAAAGGTAGTAAAGCGATCCGCTTTGCCGTCTCCGTCGGTGTCTAGGGCGATGCGGACGCGATCATGCTTCGGACCCTGATAGTTCGGCGGACGAAAGTGCGTATGGCTTTCGATAACCAAGAGCCGGCCGCGCGGATCGAAAGCGACGCCGATGGGATGAACGATGTCCGGCGCGGCGGCGAAAAGATCGACTCGCAAACGCGAATCGTGACATTGCGGAGCTTGCGAAGATTTTTGATCGCCGGAATGGACCGAGGGAATGAATGCGCCGAGAAGCAACAAAGTGACGAACAAAAAGGCAACGAAGTAACGTTTCATGGTCATCATCCCTCATAAGCAAAGCCTTGCCAGCCCGCGGCGCAAGCAAGGGAGGTCCAACCCTTACTTGCGCCGCGGGCTGGCAAGCAAAATCTTCTCCCGTCCTCTCCGTAGAATATAAGGAACCACCAAGCGAAAGGATGGTCCTCATGGTACGTTTCGAGGGAGAGAAGGATTTTCCACAGCCGCCCACCGAGTTGTGGACGAAGCTGAGCGATGCGCGTTTCCTGGTGCAGTGCATGCCGGACGTGGAGTCGATCACGGAGGCAGAACCAGATCATGCGAAGATGGTGTTGCGTCCCGGGTTCTCGTTTGTGCGCGGCACCTTGGAGGCGACACTGAGCATCGTCGATGCCGTGGCGCCGACGACGGCGCGTTACACGATCGCCAACAAGGGCATCGGCAGCTCCGCCGACGTGGAAGCGACGATCGCGCTCGCACCGCAGGACACGGGCACGCGCGTCCGTTGGACGGCGGAGATCAAGGCGCTGGGCGGCTTACTGAAAATGGTACCATCCGGCCTGGTCCGCGGCGCGGCGCAAAAGGTGGTCAACGATACGTGGAACGCGGTGGAGGCGAAGTTGAATGCTCTTTCCGCGGGCGGTTGAATCGTTTCAATTCCGCTTCTTGCGTTCTCTTGTTCCCACGCTCCGCGTGCGAACGCACGCCCAGCCGCTCTGCGGCTCGACTTTCTCTCGCCTATAATGGATAAATTGAGCCGTCGAGAATACGAGGAGCGAAAGATGACGAGAATCATCCAGGGCAAAATCCACGGCCGAACGATCGAATTGACCGAAGATCTGGGCCTGGCCGAAGGCCAGGATGTTGAAGTTCAGGTAAAGATTGTTCCACCAGCGCGGAAGTGGGGCGAAGGCATTCGCCGCACCGCCGGTGCCTTGGCGGACGATCCCGAGTGGGACGCTGTGATGGAAGAAATCCACCGGCAAAGAAAGCTAGAACGCCACGCTCTGCCGGAGGATGAATGACGCATCTACTGGATACGGACACCTGTTCGGCCCACATGCGTCGTCCCGCCGGCCTGGCCCACCGCTTCTTTCAGTATGCCGGCGGATTAGCGATTTCGAGCGTGACGTTGGCCGAGCTGTATTCGGGAGCGTACAAGCTCCCTCAACCAGCCCGGTTGCTTGCCCTCATCGGAGACTTGCTTCAAGACGTTGCCGTTCTCGATTTCGACTCGACCTGCGCGGAACAATTCGGCAAGGTACGCGGCGAATTGCTCCAGCAGGGAATCCAGGTGGCGACCGCCGACCTCATGATCGCGTCAACGGCCTTAGCCCACAACCTCATGCTGGTCACGCACAACACGGCGGATTATCGAAACATACCCGCGCTGCGCCTTGATGATTGGTTGATTCCGTGAGGCAACGTGTCTACATACTGGAGCTGGATCACCAAACGTCAAGCGGAAGGAGTAGTCCAATGAGCATTGTAACGACAGAGCAAGGAACGATTGACGTCATGCACATGGATAGCAAAGAGAAACGGTTCCATCACCCCGGCTTGGCCAAAATTGCTTGGCGCGGTTTGGGGCGAGAGATGGGATGGCTCTGCCTGGTCCTCGGGGCCTTGCTGTTATCGGCCGACCTGAGCGTGGTTCGCGCCGATGACTGGCCCCAGTGGCTCGGGCCGCAGCGAGATGGCGTTTGGCGCGAAACCGGCATTCTCGACCGATTTCCCGAAGGAGGCCCGCAGGTCCGGTGGCGAGCCAAGGTCGGCGCCGGCTATGCGGGGCCGGCGGTTGTCGGCGGCCAAGTCTTCGTTCTGGACCGCGTCCTCGCCGAAGGGGCGAAGAACCCCGCCGAGGGTATTCCGCAGCGGCCCAAGCAGGGCGTCCCCGGCAAGGAGCGCGTCCTGTGTCTGAACGATAAAGACGGCTCGGTATTGTGGAAACACGAATATGATTGTCCCTACTACATCTCCTATCCGCTTGGCCCGCGCGCTACCCCTCTCGTCCACGATGGCAAAGTCTACACGCTCGGCGCGGAAGGAAACCTCTTCTGCCTCGATGCCGCCACGGGCAAGGTCGCCTGGGGCCGAGACTTGAAGAAGGATTACAACATCCAGGCTCCCCTGTGGGGCTTCGCGGCCCATCCGTTGCTCGACGGCGACAAGCTGATCTGTCTGGTGGGCGGCGACGGGACCACGGCGGTCGCCTTCGACAAGAACAGTGGCAAGGAATTGTGGCGCGCCTTGAAGGCCAAAGAGCCGGGCTATGCACCGCCCATGATCTACGAATTGGGCGGCAAGCGCCAATTGATCATCTGGCATTCCGAGGCGGTCAATGGGCTCGATCCGGAGACGGGCAAAGTCTACTGGACGCAGCCGGCCCAGACGTACATGGGCATGTCCATCGCCACGCCACGCCGCGTGGATGATGCCGTGTTCGTCACCGGGCACCCAAAGACGGCACTGCTGCTGCGTCCCAAGGGCGACGGCGAGGCTCCCGCCGTCGTCTGGCGCGGAGACAACAAAAAAACAGGCTTCGCCAGTGTCTTCAGCACACCATTCGCGGAGGACGGCTACCTCTACGGCGTCCACACAATGGGCACGCTCTGCTGTATCAAGGCCGAGACCGGCGAGCGTTTGTGGGAGACGACCGAGCCAGTGGCCGGCAAGCGTCTCGGCTCCGCCGAGTGCTTTCTGATCAAGAACGGCGATCGTTTCTTCGTGTTCAACGAGAAAGGCGATCTCCTTGTGGCCCGATTGACGCCGAAGGGCTACGAACAGCTCAGCCGAACGCACCTGCTCGACCCGACGAGCGCCGCTTTCGGCCGGGATGTGCTGTGGTCGCCTCCCGCTTTCGCTCACCGGTGCATTTATGTACGCAACGATAAAGAGCTGCTTTGCGTGTCACTGGCTGCGGAGCAGGGGAAATAGCAGATTCTTTTCCGAGTCTGAAGCGCCAGCGAAGTAACATCGCCTTCGCTAACGCTTCAGGCTCGGAAACCGTTTTTCTGGTTCCCAAACTCCGTTTTTTCTGGTTCCCAAACTCCGTTTGGGAACTGATTTCGCGAAACTCTGTTTCGCCTGAAGCATCCGACGCCTGCTAGGGCGATGCGAAACAGAGTTTCGCGGACGGCGTTCCCAAACGGAGTTTGGGAACGAGATACGAGATAAAGCCTCCGTCAAGAAGGCTCTCTCGGCTGGATCAAAAGTAAAGACGGGAC
The DNA here is from genome assembly GCA_035653735.1 of Gemmataceae bacterium. Lineage (GTDB taxonomy): Bacteria > Planctomycetota > Planctomycetia > Gemmatales > Gemmataceae > JAJPHU01. The sequence continues at coordinate 4,757 of DASRBG010000047.1, read as the reverse complement.
AAAACCTAGATCGCGCTACATCTCATCGAGAGGAGTGGGACCGGGAAGCGGTTCGACTGCCCAATAGTTGATATCCATCACGAAACGCTTGACGGATTCTGGCAACTCCTGGCCGGGGAGTAGCCAGTAACTAAGGCGCTGGCCGTCGGCCCAGACTCGGACGGAACGAATTGCCAACTCTTGCTTGGCACGCTCGATCGTGCGCTCGTGCAGTCCCAGGGATAGGGCGGCATTCCAGATGTCGCGCGAGGTGCGCGGGCCTTCGCGCAGAAACTCGTTCAAGAACTCGCGGGTGGCCTCACGCGGAGTCAAGCGCCTGGGGGGATTTCGCGGAACGCCCGCCAACAACTGGCCGGCGGTCCAGTCGGTGGGGCCGAGCCATGTCAGCGATAGATCGCCCGAACCGTCCTCTTCCACCTGATATGCCAGGCTCGGCTGTGGCGGAGCGAGGTTGTTTTTGACTTGCGCCAGCACGCAATGGGTTGGCTGCTCGGGATCGCGAGCGATCAGCCAACCCGAACGGCAAGCGGCGAGAAAGCCAATCGAGCCGCCGCCGCGATAGATCGGCGACCGGCCGGGCGACTTGTTGAGATGACGGACCATTAACACGGCCGTACCGTGTCGCTCGGCGAGTTGAGCAAGCGGGGCCAGGGCGTGGCGAACGCTGGCGTCGTTGCTGATCTGGACGTGTGGATCGAGAAAAGCCACGATCGGATCGATCACCAGCAGGCGAGCGCAAGTCCGCGTGAGGGCATCGTCAAGAAAGGTGGTGTTTCCCGGCAATCGCAGTGGTTCCTCGGGCGCGTCCTCGGCATGCAAGACGAAGACGCGCTTCAAATCGGCGCTCAATGCTTTCAGGCGCGGGCGGATGGTGTCCGCGGCGCTGTCCTCGCCGTTGAGGACAAGGGCGGCCGCGCTTCTGTGTTCAGTCGAGCCATCGGGAAATGGGCGGCCTCTGCTGAGCCGGGCGCAGAGATCGAGCGTGACCAACGATTTGCCAAGACCGGGATCCCCGTCGAGGATCGCCAGTTTGCCCAACGCCAACCGGCCCGGCCAAAGCCAGGAGATTGGCCGTTCCTTCAGATCGGCAATCGAGCAGAGTTGCATCGTAGGAAAGAGCGGTCCAGGAGAGCGTCCTAAAAGCGCCGCTTCATCCATTATCGCGGTGGAGAATTGTTGTTCCTAGATGAGAAAATGAGCGGGGCATGCCTGCTGGTTAACGCTTCCACCAGCCGGCTGACGCCGGCCGTTCGCCTGGTACGGCGTGGAGCAAGTTGATGAGGAACCCTTCATGGCGGTGCAGGGAGTGGCGGAGTAGTGTCGTGAGTTGGCACGTCTTCGCACTCATTGGCACATCGAGATCGTGTGTGGGGAAGCAGTTCAGCGTCGTTACTTGGCACGAATTGGCACAGACTGGCACCGCATCGCACGGGCTTGAGGCCGTGGGAATGTGGCGGAGTGGCGGAGTGAGTCGAATCCTTCTCGATCATGGCGAATAGATCGATTCACTTCTTCTCGTGCGTTTTGCCGGCTTCGTCCGCTTTCTTGTTTTTTTCGGGCTTTTCCATCTTCGTATCCGGCGGAGCGTTGTCGGGCGGCGGCGTGGTGCTGCGGATGCCGATGACGTAACCGATAATCAACGCGCCGAAAATGAGCACGAACCATAACAGCCCGCTGAGCACATTGGTCGTTGCTTCCCCATCGGGGTCCCAGTTGGCCACCCAGCGGCGGAAGCGGGTTTGTTTTTGCAGTTTCTTGCGCCAGCGGCGGCCCGGCGCCGCTTGATCGAATTGACGCACCGCCGTGGCCACCTGCCCGACCTGATGCCGGGCCGTGGCGTTGTCCGGATCGACTTCCAGAACGGCCAAATACGCCCACACCGCCTCGCCCAGCTCGCCGGATCGCGTCAGTGCCTCCGCCCGCGCCAGGCCTTCGCGCAGATCCTCGACATAGTGGACCAGGAGCGAAACGTCGGTGCGGCAGTTGAGGCACTCTTTTTCCAAGCCGCGCAGCTTCTTCTTGCACATCGGGCACGTCAGCATGGCGGCGTCTCCTCAAACATTGGCCACCCATCACGAAACACGGTGGACATCATCCCTTATTGGGACATGGATTGTAGGCTTTTTTGCAGCTCCTGGAACAGAAACTGCCGGGCCTCGATCAGTATCGCATTGCCCTCGACCATGAAGGCGCGGAAGTTGGGTTCAATGCCCCTGCCGCTGTACGGCTGCCAATTGGGTGACAGCAACTTGGCCACCGTGATCCGTATGCCGGCCGGCATGCGCTCGAAATGCCGTTCGCCCAGCTTAATGATGCACTGAATCGATCCCTTGCCGAAGGTGGTCCGGCCGACGAGCTTGGCCCGGTTGTTGTCCTTGAGCGCTCCGGCCAACACTTCGGCGGAGCTGGCCGTCTCGCCATCGATGAGCACCACCATCGGCATCAAGAGCGCGTCGGGCTGCTCGGCCCGGATCGTCCCGTTCAGCTTGCGGTCCCGCAGCGGATCTCGAAACGGAAGGTGCGTTTGCGAAACAACGATGATGCCTTCGGGCAAGAACAGCTCGGCCACCTCGACCGCCGATTTGAACAAGCCGCCGGGGTTACCGCGCAGATCGAGAATCAGCACTTTCATGCCGAGATCCTGAAGCGCGGTCAAGGCGTCCTTGACCTCTTGAAGCGTCGTTTCCTGGAAATAGCTGATGATGATCCTGCCGATGGGGAAGTAGACTTTCATCCCCCCGTCCACATCGAACTCCAGGGGTTTCTCCAACATTTCATACTCGACGCTGGGCACATTCACCGGGGCACGTTTGACATCTTTAATGTCCACGAATGTTACGTCCGGGTTCATCGGGTCGATGCGCACAATCTCCAGTCTCACGAGGGTGCCCGATTTGCCGCGCAGCAGCTCGGCCGCCTTCTCGATCGTCAGCTCGCGGGTGGATTGGCCATCGATGCGCACGATGCGGTCGTGCGGCAGCAACCCGGCATCGTAAGCCGGGCTGCGCGGGTAGACGCGGCGAATCTCCAACTCATCGCCGATGATGTCCAGGTCCACGCCGATCGAGATGAGCCGGCCGCGCAGGACGCCTTGCACGTCGCGGTAAGGCCCCGGCGTCAGGAAGTAGGTATATTCATCAAGGGCGTTGCAAGCGCCGTTGAGAAATTCCAGGACGATGACGGTGAAGAGGATCGGTCGCGTTTCGGCGCCGATTTGCTGCACGGTGCGGCTGACTGCTGCTACCTGATCGCGCGCCTCGGCACGATTGGCGATCTTGCGCTTTTGCCACTCGCTCAGCTTTTTCCGGAAGGCGTCCAGTTTTTCCCGCGAGATGCCGGCGAAGTATTCGCGGGTAAAAATCGGCTCCTCGAAAGCGAGGTTCAATTCCTCTAGTCCCTGGGCGAACAGCGCGGCCGGGCTGCTCTTTTGGCGATCGGCATAAACCCGGCCAATCGTGTCCACAACGTGGCCGTACATCTCCAATGCCTGCGCCGGCGTCAGGCACTCCAGGGCCGCGCGATACAGCTTGTCCTGATGGCGTTGAACAATGTGATAGCGGCGCAAACAGCGCTGATAAGCCTGGCGGAGGCGTGCGTCCTCGCGGTGGCGAGGGAGCAGTTCAAGGTAGATGTGGCAGGCTTCGAGCCAATCGTGCTGCTTCTCGCGCTCGGCGGCCTGCCGCAGAAGGTCGTCGGTGTTGACGGCCTGGGCGGAAACGGAGGCGGGCCAAGCGAACAGTCCCAAAAGAAGGACCAGGATTCCGATGCCGACGCCCGTTCGGTTCCACGAGCATCGCAGGGTTGCTGTTGCCAAGGGGCACCTCATCGCAGGATTCCTTTCGGCTCGTCGTCATCTGGACGATTTGTCTGGGATTTCCATTCACTTGTCCGAGTATAAATGACCTCACCTGCCGCGTCAAACACTCGGTTATCTGTTTTTCATCCCTGTGTGGATCGGCGCGGCAATGCTTCCGCGAAGCATCACTAACTAGATAGAGGCTCGTTTCGCCTGTTTGGGCGCGCGAAAAGGCTATTTTTTCTAACTAGCCAGGAGCGCGAGGCGAGCGGGGTTGCGTTAGCGCCCCGAGAGATTTCCTCGGGGCGCTAACGCAACCCCGCTCGCCCGTCGCCCGCGCTCCAGGCGAGTGGGGAAATCGCCTCCAACTGCTATAACAAGGTTGACCCACGATCCGTTGGGTTTGGCCCGGAGAGTCTCACGCATGCTTGACGCGGTTCGGCAAGAAGTCATCGCCTTGGCCGGCACGGTGGTGGTGAAGGTGGGCACCAATGTGCTCACTCACGAGGATGGCACGCTCGATCCGCGGCGTCTGCAAGCACTGGCCGATCAGCTTCAGCGCTTGCGCGCCGGAGGCCGAAAGGTCGCCTTGGTCAGCTCCGGAGCCATCGGCGCTGGGATGGGCCGGCTCGACTTATCGCGCCGGCCGACCGATCTCCGCCAATTGCAAGCCTGCGCCGCCGTCGGCCAAGCTTTGCTCATGCGCGCTTATGAGGACTGCCTCGCCCGCCACGGCATCCCCACGGCTCAAATTCTTCTGACCGCAGGCGATTTCGACAGTCGCGGCCGCTATCTGAACGCCCGCAACACGATTCTGACGCTTTTCGAGTACGGCTGCCTCCCGATCATCAACGAGAACGATACCGTCAGCGTCGCCGAGATTCGCTTCGGCGATAACGACCACCTGGCCGCCCTCGTAACCAATCTGCTGCAAGCGCCCTTGCTCATCCTGCTGACGGTC
>DASRBG010000046.1:0-4046 GCA_035653735.1 Gemmataceae bacterium | reverse complement strand
CCAGAGCCATCGGGCTTTTCGTGCAAGGATAGTGGCGGCAGCGCTAAAACCCTCGGCGAGGCTGCTAATCGATTAGGGGCTACCATCAGCGCGGAACGCGCTTGGCAATTTTGGCGACCGTCGCTCGGCTGCAGCCGGTGGCTTTTTGAATGTCGCTGTAGGATGTGCCGGAGGCGAGCATCGCGGCGATGCGATTGTTCCGCCTCTTGTTCTCTGGCCTGCCAATATACTTCCCGGCGGCTCTGGCCTTGGCCTGACCCTGAAACTGGCGACGACGGCGGTCCTCATAGTCCTTGCGGCTGATCGCGGCCAACATGTCGAGCAGCATGCCGTTAATCGCCTCGAACATCCTGCTCGTGAACTCGTCTGTGCCCTTGGTCGCCATGGCCCATGACGTTGGCAGGTCGAGAGCGACGACACGGACTTGCCGCGCGGCCAGCTCCAGCTTCAGCCGCTCCCAATCGGCTGCGGTCAGGCGGCTGAGCCGGTCGACCTGCTCGACGAGGAGGACGTCGCCCGGATGCGCGTCGGCCAGCAACCTGAACAGTTCGGGCCGGGCCAGCTTGGCGCCGGATTCGTTCTCGGTGTACCACGCCGCGATCAGCATGCCGCGCTCGGCGGCGAAGGCCTCGATCTGAGCACGGGCGCGGCTGGCATCCTGCTCGTCCGTCGATGCTCGCAAATACGCTCTAATAAAGCACATGTAGAAACCCGCCGGTTCATTAAGCTGGTTTCCAATGTAAGTGCTGTTTTGAGGGGGTGAAAGGGCCCTTTAGGGTAGTTTCTTTTGAGGACACCCTAATTGAACTAGTCCTCGCCCTCACGATACGAGGGAAACCGGGCCTCTTCGTCATCATCGATCAGCGGCGCGGCCGGTGAAGTCAGCTGAGCTTTCGTGAGCAGTCGCTCAAAATCAGCCACCTCGCTGTCGGAAAATTTTGTCAAATCCAGCAGGGTGTGGCGCTGCTCGCCATCGTTCGTGAGTACCACCGCGCTCAGCCGCTGGTGCATAAACGGCGCGGCAACTTTTGCGGCCTCAAACTTCTCGGCCTTGGTCGCATCGCTGGAGTTTACGATGCTCAAAAGATAGTCGAGCGGCATCACCTTGTACTTCGCTCGCATCGTGATCGGTTCATTGCGCAGGCTGCGAATAATGTGGGGGCTTGCGTTTCGTGGGCGGCCCGCCCCTGATCGGGCTCCGCCATGACCACGCTGCGGCAGGTTGGATGTCATCGCACTATCCCTTCACTGAATTAGCAAGCATACCTCAATCTTGCCAGTGAGGTAATTCAAGCACCCGAGGCCCTGTTGGGCGGGTTGCGCGGTCCAAGCAGTTCGGTGATGTTACCCGTCGCGTATTGCCCAACTGGAGGCGCTCATGCGTCTGATGATTAGAATAACTATTGGAATAGCGGCATTTTGCTTAGCCGCACCGGGTTTTGCGAATGAGGGCGTAGCCAAGATTTGCGTTGATAGCGACTTCGATTTTTCGCAAAACCCTAAGATTGAGCTGCCAGATCAGACCGTGTTTTTCGACTCTATGGGCTATCGCATTGGCGAGGAGCGCGGAACTCCTGGCCATATGGGGAAAGACGGCGCGGCTCTTATCACGGAAGAGCCGGTAGTGCTTACAAAAAAGCTCAGTTGCGCCACGGCGAAAGTACGTCTCTATGTTAAGCCCTTGGCGCCGAAAACCAGTGTGAAAGTGACCGATCGCTATATCTTCAACATAGACGACATTCAGAATCCTTCTCCCCATCCAGCTGTCGAGTACGGGGAGTTGGTCGATGACGTGGCGGTCCATGCAACTTTAGAGACTGACCTCGACGATCCTCTCACAGCTCCTTCTACCGACATGAACGATGCTACCGTATCTGCCGAATGCCTAAGTGCTGCGCAGCAGATTGCCAAAGCAGTCAAGGGTACAGTAGGCGAGCAGACGTCTCAGGTTGTGCCAATACTCGGGACTGCGTCGAGTGAAATGTCCGTGGGTTGCCGTAATTGGGGGCTTTCACTTGATATCTTTATCGCCTTTCAAAAGGCGAAGCCCTCCACCGCAACTCGTATCCTGGCATCAAAGGCCGGTGAATTGCTGACCGGTGCGCCGGCACAACTCATTGATGAAAATGTGCAGCGGTGTGTGAGCAGGGCACTGTCTGATTCTTCTGAATTGGCGAATATCGACTTCGGCGGGGGTGTCCGCGTTGAATGCCAAGCGTTTGAGCGGGATGGTGGTGGGGGCAGTATCACCCTTCTACGGCGCTTCGGCAAACAGACGAAACTCCTTGGACTTCGCTAACGGCGGCCGTCGGCTTTCCACCCCCTAGCAAAAATTCCACGTAGGCACTTCGTCGTCGAGTCGCTGGTCACCATGCCACAATGCCACCTGAGTGCAGATTGGCATTGTGGCATTCTGGACTTCGGGAACGTCGCCCGCTCGCGGCTTGCCGCAAGAAAAAATGCTTAGTTGTCAGGGTTTTATGTCTCTCTCTCTTTTGACCAGCTGGCCAGAATGCCAGAATGCCAAATTGCCTCCTTGGCATTCTGGTTGGCATTCTGGTCGCGCGCATTGGGGAATGGAACTTCCATCCCGATTTTCCGAAATGGGGAACTCCCAGCCCTCAAAACTGGAGGGCTACGTCTCCAGCTTCCAGAACCACGGGCCGTCCGGCGTGCTGTTGTCCTTGGCGACCGTGATGATGATGCCCTTGTCCAGCAGCTGCTCCTTGGCGCGGTTGATGGTCCGCCATGAGATGCCGTTCGCCTCGGCGGCGGCCTTCATCTCGGTCGCGAGAACCGCCTGACCATCTCTCAGGAAGTCGAGCACAAACTGCTTGGCGCGGTCGCGGCCCGCGGGCGCCTTGTTCTCATTCACCGCCGAGAGCGCCTCGGTGGCGGTCACATCGACATAGCCTGGCTCGAACACCACGAGCGGCGCCCGGATCACCTCGCCGGTCTCCGGGTCATTGCCGACCTCGCGGGTATCGAAGTGGAAGGCGAGGGTCTGGTTGTCGCTCTTGGCGGCGATGTTGTTCTTGGCGCGCGCCAGCAGCTTGCGCCCGTTCTCCTCGTCATCGGTGACGCTGAAGACGTGACGAGCGACGCCGCCGAACGCGAGGCTATTGGAGATGCGCAGCAGCGCATTGGTGACATCGACCTTCTTGTTGAAGTGCATGATCACGATGACGGCGATGCGCCGCTCGTAGGCGAGATGCACCAGCGGCGTCAGCACCGCCCGCACATCGCTGTCGCGGTAGCTGTCGACGGCGCCAGCCCTGCCGAGATAGGCCGTGACCGGATCGATCAGGATGGCCCTGACGTCGCCCACCTGATCGATCTTCTGCCGCAACAGCTCGAGGTCATCACCGAGGCTGAACATGCGCTCGCACTCAAGGCCACCCTGATCGCGGTCCCGCACCATGCTGACAATCTCGACGCGATCGAGGTCGGCGCCAGCAGCGACCAGACGCGGCACCACCGTGTCCTCGGGATCATCCTCGGCGGTGAGCAGGATCACGTTGCCCTGCGGCGCCTGGCCCTCGCCATTCGGCCATTTGTGCTGCTCGGGACGGGTGATGCGGGCGCTGACATAGAAGGAGAGCATGCTCTTCCCCTCGTCGGGCAGCCCCGCGAAGATGCCGAGCTTGCCGAGCGCGAAGCGATCCTGCCACAGCCACTGGACCGCCCGCATCGGCACTTGTGATGCGCGCACGCTCTGCAGGGTGGCGGGGCTGGCCTTCGGTGCCGCCTCGCAGCGCGCGAGCAACTCCTCCTTGCTGTGACCATGCTGCAGCCACCATGAGACATCCTCGCCCTCGGGCACATCAGGGAAGGAGACGATGCGGATGTCAGCCACCATGGCAGCGAGGGCCTGCGCCTTCTCCCGGGCAAACTTGCGGCCGACGTCGTCATTGTCCTCGGGGATGAAGACGCGCTGAACACCCTCGAACCACCGGTTCAGCTCCGGCGTCCATTTGCTCTCCTTGGCCTTCAGCGGCGTGGCCCCCTCCGAGCTGGTGGTGGCGATCAGGCCGAGACTGCGCAGG
>DASRBG010000045.1:0-2061 GCA_035653735.1 Gemmataceae bacterium | reverse complement strand
CAGCGTCTGCTCGAAGACACCCTCGAGGACGTCGGCCCGGGCGAGCCTGTGGTGGTCTTCTGCCGGTTCCACGGCGATCTCGACGCAGTCCACGACGCATGCAAAACGCTCGCCTACACCAGTCTGGAGCTCTCGGGCCGCCGTGACGAACTCGCCCAATGGCAACGCGGAGAAGCGCAGGTCCTGGCCGTACAGATTTCGAGCGGCGGCGTGGGCGTCGATCTGACCCGGGCCCGCTACTCGATCTACTACTCGCTTTCATTTTCGCTGGGCGAATATGACCAGGCGCTTTCCCGCGTGCACCGGCCTGGCCAGACGCGCCCGGTTGAGCACATTCACCTCGTCGCCCGCCAGACCGTCGACGAGAAGATTCTGCGCGCGCTTGAAAAGCGCGCCGAAGTCATCCAGGCCATCCTGGCCGAGATCAAAGGATAAACCGCCATGAATATGGAGCAGCTTAAGGAATTTGTCGCGCTCGAAAAACGCAAGCGCGATCTCGATTCGGAACTGAAAGCCATCGGCGCCCGGCTCGACGACCTTGAACAGGCCCTTGTGCCGCAGTTCCTGGCCGACGGCGTCGCCTCGATGAAGGTCGACGGCCGCACTGTCTATATCGCGCAAGACATCCACGCCAGTCCTGCCGGCGACCGCGCCGAAGTCATCGCCGCGCTCAAGCGCTCCGAGCTCGGCCAGTACGTCTCGGAGAACTACAACACGCAGTCGCTGCGCGCGTTCGTGCGTGAAGTCGCCGAAGAAGCGCGCCTGCGTTGCCAGCAGCAGAGCCGGCTCTTCACGGAGGAGGAAGTCCGCACGGCGTTGCCGTCGCCGCTCTCGGATGCCCTCAAGATTTCGTTCGTTCATTCCCTGCGCAGCAGGAAAGCCTGACAAGGAGAGACAACATGTCGACTGAACTCACTCAAATCCAGACGCCGCGCGCGCTCTCGGCGCTGGAAAGCAGCCTGGACTCGATCAACGAGGCCATCGCCACCAACATCTCGGGCGGCGGCATCTCCGATTTCGACCTGCCCCGCGTGAAGATCTCAGGCGGCGCAAGCCCGCGCTGGATCGTCCCCACGCTCGAGGGCGAAGAGACGCTGGCGCGCCTGGAAGGTGTCATTGTCTACGCCCGCGACACGCGGGTCTATTACAAGGTCGCCTTCGGCAAGTCGAGCGGCAAGCAGCCTCCGGATTGCTCATCGGCCGATGGCATCACGGGGAAGGGCAAGCCGGGCGGCGACTGCTCGCGGTGCCCGCTCGCCGAATACGGCAGCGCCGAGGAAGGCGCCGGCCAGGCCTGCAAGCAGGTGAAGCAACTCTTCGTCCTGCGCGGCGATCTGCTGCTGCCCGAAGTCGTCTCCCTGCCGCCGACGAGCCTCAAGGGCGCGCGGCAGTTCTTCCTGAAGCTGACCACCCAGGGCATTCCGTACTACCAGGCCGTCATCGCGATGGAACTAGAGAAGGCCCAGAACGCCGCTGGCATCCAGTACGGCAAAGCGCAGCTCAAGTTCGTGCGGAAGCTCACGGCAGAAGAGGGCACCCGCGCACAACAGTACCACCAGCTTTGCCGCACGCTCGCTGAGCGCGTGCCCACGGGCCTTGACCCAGAAGTCCGCGATCAGAGCGGCGAGCAGGTGCCGTTTTAGCCGGGGGACGCCATGTTGATCGCTACATTGCTTCTCATCGCCCTCGCGCTCTGGCTCGTGCACTGGCTGACGAACCCGGAACGGCGTTCTCTCACCCTCACGGCGGCCCGCCTGCTCCGGCGCGCGGGCCGCTGGCTCTGGGCCGCGGGCGAAGGCCTCGAGCACGGCTTCCTGCACTGCCAGCAGGTTAAGCGGCAGATCTCACTCGATCTGGAGGCGCGGCCATGAAGAACGCGGATGTGGTCAGACTGCCCATCGCCCAAATCCGTCTCGACGGTGGCACGCAGCCGCGGACGGCTCTCGACTTTGCGGTCATCGATGACTATGCCGAGGCGATGGCGGCAGGCGGGAAGTTCCCGCCGGTAGTGGTCTTCCATGACGGTGAGCACTACTGGCTCGCCGATGGCTTCCACCGGTT
>DASRBG010000044.1:0-5322 GCA_035653735.1 Gemmataceae bacterium | reverse complement strand
TCAAGGCGCCCACCAAATACGCGCCCCACATCAACTTGCCCGCCGCGCGTGCGCGCGCCAACGTCGTGCTCGATAATCTCGTGGACGCGGGCTTTATGACCGAAGGTCAGGTGTTCGGCGCCAGGCGCAATCCCGCAACCGCCGTCGACCGTCGCGATGAAAATTCGCCGAACTACTACCTGGACTGGGCTTTCGATGAGATGCGCAAACTCGTCGATACCTTCCCGAAATCGTATAACGAGCGTGTCTTCGTCGTGCGCACGGCCATCGACATGAATGTGCAGCGCGCCGCCGAAGAAGCCCTTGAAAACCAGCTACGCCAGTTCGGCCGCGACTATCACGCGACGCAAGCGGCAACGGTGGTTGCCGATCTCGACGGCGGCGTGCGCGCTATGGTCGGTGGCCGCGACTACGGCGCCAGCCAGTTCAACCGAGCCACCGACGCCTACCGGCAGCCCGGTTCGTCTTTCAAACCGTATGTCTATACGACCGCGCTGCTGAACGGCTTCAAGCCGACCTCGATCATCGTCGATGGTCCGGTCTGCATCGGCAACTGGTGCCCGCAAAATTATGGCCACTCTTATTCCGGCGCTGTCACGCTGACGCAGGCAATCACGCGATCGATCAACGTCGTTCCGGTCAAACTATCGATCGCGCTCGGCGGCAAGGCACCCAATCCCGCCAAGGTCGGCCGCGCCAAGATCGTGGAGGTGGCGCGACGCTTCGGCATCAAGGCGCCGCTGCCGGACACGCCCTCATTGCCGATCGGCGCCGACGAGGTCACCGTGCTCGAACATGCGGTCGCCTATGCGACCTTCCCGAACAAGGGCAAATCGGTGACGCCGCACGCGGTATTGGAGGTTCGAACCGGTGCCGGCGACCTGGTCTGGCGTTTCGATCGCGACGGCAAGAAGCCGCTCCAGGCGATCCCCCCTTCAGTCGCCGCCGAAATGGCCGAAATGATGAGCCATGTGGTCAGCGAGGGTACCGCCCGCCGCGCTGCCCTCGACGGCATTCCGACGGCGGGCAAAACCGGCACCACCAACAATTATCGCGACGCCTGGTTTGTCGGCTACACCGGCAACTTCACCTGCGCCGTCTGGTACGGCAACGACGATTACTCCCCAACCAACCGCATGACGGGCGGATCGCTTCCCGCACAGACCTGGCACGACATCATGGTCGCGGCCCATCAGGGCGTCGAGATCAAGGAAATTCCCGGAATCGGAATGGGCGCCAAATTGCCTGCCCCTGCTGCCACCCCTGCTCACGTGGCCGCCAACGGCGCTGCGAGGCCGCCGGAGTTCAAACCGCCGCCGCCAGTCTTGACCAAACGCGGCGCCGACATCCTGGTTCACGTGGAAAAGCTGCTCGACGATGCCGCAAAGACCGCGGGCGATCCGACCAAACCGCTCAAGCCGGTGTCCTCGGGCTCCCCCACGGATAGTTTTGCTTCGGCGCGGCCCGAGAGCCCGGCATTGCCGGCGGGACGCAAGAACTAGTGCCCAATTTCCGAAGTTTCGTGTTACATCGCGGCGACCACTTTCACGAACTTCGGAAAGTCATGGGCACGAGCAAACTTATTGATTCTAGAACCTATCTCAAAATTGGAAGCCAGAGTCGATTGGCGATGAAAACGCTATAAAAGGAGAATGATTCGGCTGAGGGACGAGCAGTGGGAACGTATCCGGAAGCACTTTCCGGAGGAGCATATTGCCGACGATCGTCCAGGGCGTAAGCCGATTGCGACCCGTCGAGTGCTGGAAGCGGTCTTGTGGATCCTCAACACGGGAGCGCAGTGGCATATGCTTCCGCAAAGCTATCCGAACTACAAGACGGTGCATCGACGTTTTCAGACCTGGTGCCGCAACGAGATACTGCGGAACGTTCTGACAGATATCGCTAACGAGCTTCGCGACAACGGCGCGCTGGATGAACGGGAATGCTTCATCGACGCGACGTTTGCGATGGCCAAAGGAGGCGGGGCTGAGATCGGACCCACCCGACGTGGAAAAGGCTTGAAAATCATGGCGATAGTCGACCGTCACGGATTGCCGCTCTCGGTTAGCACGCATGCCGCCAACCACCATGAGGTACGCCTGGTTCAGCTTTGCTTCGACTTCTACATGATCGAGGCTAAGCCGGAAAACTTGATCGGTGATCGCGCTTATGACAGCGACGCGTTGGACCAGGAGTTACGACAAGACGGCGTCGAGCTGATCGCACCGCATCGTTCCAACCGCAAAATGCAAACCCAAGATGGACGGCGGCTGAGACGATACCAGCGACGTTGGCTGGTCGAGCGCTTCTTCGCATGGATACAATGGCAGCGACGTCTCCTCGTTCGCTGGGAATACTACCCAGAGAACTTTCTGGGCTTTGTTCAGTTCGCTTGCCTCGGTATCCTGCTCAGACAATTTTGAGATAGGTTCTAGTGTCGTTTTCTATTTGGCGCTCTCGGACAGAATTCACCGCTTGCGGTGCAGGAACGTCAAATAGGCTGCACTAACGGATCGCCACCGACAGGAGGGCATTGAAGGCGATGGATAGACGACTTGCCGCCATCGTTTGCGCGGACGTCGCCGGCTACTCCCGCATGATGGGTGCCGACGAAGAGGGCACGCATGCCGCCTTCAAGGCCCATCGCAGCGCCATTTACCCGATCATTCTCAACCACGGCGGCCGTCTGGTGAAAAACACCGGCGACGGTTTCCTTTTGGAATTTCCCAGTGTGGTCGGAGCGCTTCAGTCTTCCATCGAAATCCAGGCGCTCATGGCGGAGCGAAACGCGCAGCTGCCGGCAGATCGGCTGATGCACTTCCGTCTCGGGGTTCACATGGGGGATGTGATTGCCGATGAAGACGAGGTTTTTGGAGACGGCGTGAATATCGCCGTTCGCCTGGAGTCGGTGGCAGCCCCCGGCGGCGTGGCGATTTCCGGAAAGGCCTATCAGGAGGCCAGCAAGCATGTCGACGTGCCCCTTGTCGATGCGGGCAGCCGCCGCTTCAAGAACATAGATGAGGCGATCAGTGTTTGGACGTGGGATCCGACCCGTGCACAAACCAACGGCCGGTCTTTGAAGGATACATCGAACCTGCCCCAGCATCGGACCGCCATCGTGGGCGTGCTTCCTTTCGGCAATCTCAGCGACAGCGCGGAGGAATATTTTTCGGACGGCCTTACCGAAGATCTGATCCACGCGTTGTCGCTACAATCGTTCTTTCGCGTTTTGAGCAGAAACGCGACATTCTCCTTCAAGGGCCGAAACCTCTCGACGCGCCTGATCGCGCGCGAAATCGACGCCACCTATCTTGTTCAGGGCTCCGTCCGGCGCGCCGGAAACAAGATCCGTGTCACAGCGCAACTGGTCGCGCCCGAGAGCGGCGAGCAGTTATGGGCTGGCCGATATGACAGCGACGTTGGCGACTTGTTCGCGATGCAGGATGAACTGACGACGAATCTGTCGGCTGCGATCGCTCCCGAAATCTTCCGTGCTGAAGCCTCAGCCCCCGCGCGTGGGTCGGCCGACCCGACCGCTTGGGACCGGTTCCTGCGAGGGCTTTCGCACTATTATCGGCACACCAAAGTTGATTTCGAGGCTTCGATTGATTTGTTTCGGCAGGCAATCGTACTCGACCCGGAGCTTTCGATTGCGCGCGCCTATCTTGGCACGATCCTGACCCAGGGTGTTCATTTCGGATGGCTCAAGAGCACGCGGGAACTATGGACGGAGGCGATGAGCCTTGCGGAAAGCAGCGTGCAGCTCGATCCCCGTTCCTCCTTTGCGTTTTCGATTCTCTCCTACATGCATGCGATGGAAGGAAACTACGAAATCGCCATGGAGACGGCGAAGCGCGCGGTCCAACTTAACCCGTATGACATGGGCTCCCGCGGTGTCCTGGGAATAGCGCATTTCGCAAGTGGCGAGCATCAACAGGCCATCGAACTATTTTCGATGGCCGTGCAACGTGGCAACAGCGACCCTCGGTACAAGTGGGATGCGATGCTTGCCTTCAGCCACTATCTGTTGGGACAATATGATGCGTGCCTTTCCTGGGCGCGCGAAGTCCTTTACCTCACGCCCAATCATCTCCAGGTGCTTGCGGTACGGGCGGCCGCGCTTGCGCTATCGGGCCGATGCGACGAGGCGGCCAAAGCGACGGAGGTTCTGCTCAACGCTTTTCCGACGCTCACGGTCGAACGTCACTTGCGAAATTTTCACTGGAAGATTCCTGCCGATATCGCGCACTACCGGGAGGGACTGTTAAGGGCGGGAGTCCCGCTGAACGATCCGACACTCATTCAGCGCACGCCGAAATGCTCTGTTTAGACGGCGCCGGTCCCTGCGGTTTTCGGGGGAAATTGGATCACTGCTATTTAGCCCAAGTGCAGTTGACAGCTCGCCTGATTTTGCCAAAGCTCAATACAGCTGGAGGTAGAGCGCCGCTTGATCGATTTTGACTTCCGCCGCCCTTCGCTTCGAAGCGGCTCTTTATTACGATTGCAATATTTTGAGGATTGAAATCCATGCAAGACGGCGCCGATTCGTCAGCAAGCGCGCCAGCGCATCAGGGTGGCGTATCGCCCAACAATCCCTGCCCTTTCCTGCGGGGACTTGTCGCGGGAGGGTATGTCGGCGGCCACATCGTGCCTTTGCCGAAGCTGACCGGGACTATTGAATCTGCGACCGGCGAAAAAGGTCTCAAAGAGCGGCTGGCGGGAATCGAAATCTATCTGGTCGCGCTGATCGCCAACGGACTGAGCCCGTTGAGGCTGCTGAAAAGCTGGTGGTCGGGCGCCGTGCTCGACGAATTGCGCAACGGGCCGCTCGACAAGCACGGCGCCGGCTCGCGAATCCTCAATATCGACGGTCAAGTGGACGAACCCGAGATCACGCGCCTGGATGGGTTCGGTTCGGATTACCCAAAGCCCTCAGGCGGCAGCGAACGCGGGCTGAACTCGCGGCAGATCACGGCCTATGTGGACGCCAATTTTGCGCGCGCGAAAGGTCATCGACGTGCGATCGACCGCCTGCTGATGAACGGCGAATGGCCGGTCCTGCTGAACATCATGGGCAAGGGCGAAGGCGACGACCGTTACCTCAGCGTCGCGGAAGTCAGGACGCTGTTCGTGGAGCGGAAATTTCCCGAGCGTATCGTTGCAAGGCTCGCCACAGGCCCGGTACCGCCGAGTCGTTTTTTTGGACTTCTCCGTCGGCTATTCGTTGCAAGCGGAGCGGTGGCGATCCTAGCCATAGTTGCGCTCACCCAATTTCCGGACCTGCTTCGGGCCATCTTGAAGGCAACGCCAGGGCCTTGGCTA
>DASRBG010000043.1:0-53110 GCA_035653735.1 Gemmataceae bacterium | reverse complement strand
TTGGCCCGGCTGACCGGTTGGCCGATTGTGATTTCGCCTTTGGCTATCGTGTTGGCCAGCGGGGTATCTGGCGCGGTTGGCGTGTTCTTCGGCTACTATCCCGCTTGGAAGGCATCGCGCCTTGATCCCATCCAGGCACTGCGCCATGAATGATCTACCGCACCCTCCGCATCCTCGTCACAACCGTTTGGCTGAGCGCATTTTTCGCGAAATAGAGCCGCTTCTGTCATAATCGCCGCTTGGTGAAAAGAGGTAGCCTGTATAAAATAGGTAAAGAGGCCGGCCCAGAGCCGCCAGATTAGGCTTCAATGGACCGCCAGGAGCGGATCGTATGACCCCGGTTAGTCCCATCGAATTGGACATCGCCTTTCAAGCCAAAGGAGCAACCGATCCAGCTTGGCACCGAGACGATTCCGCACACGAAGGCGACGGCAAAGACGATCTCCAGCGCGACCGCGACCGGATCGACCGGCTGACGGATTCCTGGTCCACTCGAGCCAACGTTCGCAAGTCGGGACCGGATCTGACTCTCGACTTCGATCCCCGCAAACCGGACTTCCTCACCGAGCTTCTGCCCTTTCACGATCACCCCCTTTATCAGAAAGCTCCCGAGGAATTCAAGCAAGCGGCGCTTTCGTGCGGCTGGATCGCCTACAACGAAAAGACCGTAGCCATCGAATCGAAGATCGTCTCGCCGGCGTGCATGCACTTGATCGACGGCGACGTGGCCGGCTTCCCGCGCCATCGCTATCGTTCCTCCGTCGCCCAGGCCTTGACCGATGAGGCATTCCACGTCCTTCTCGTCGTCCAGGCAACCGGAGTGACGCGGCAGCGGCGGCGGCTGAACGAGTTGGTGCTGCCTTCGTTCGAGTTGGTCGGCAGCATGCAACAGCTCCAGGAAACGCACTCGGAAAGCTGGAAAAAGATCCTCATACAGCTGGCCACCGCCGTAGTTTCCGAAGTGATGGTCAGCGAGTATCTGAGCCGGCTGTCCAATGCTTTCGACATTCAACCGCTCAACCGCATCACCACGGAGATTCATCGGCGCGACGAATCCGCACACAACGGCTTGTTCAAGAGCCTGGGCGCTGTCATCTATCACGGCCTGAACGCACGGGAACGTGAATTTTTCGTCGGCGCGCTATCGCAGCCGTCGATGTGGTTCGCCAGTCCGGAACTGGATGTTTGGGAGGCGATGCTGAACCAAATCGGCTTCCCGAATGCCGAACGCATCATTGCCGACTGCCGAGCACAGCGTCGCGGCAAGGAAATTCATCTCGATCTCAGCACACTCGAAACGCTGTTTGCGGACCTCGGCGTGGAAAACTCGTTGCGTGAGCGAGCGTTGTCCGTTTAGCCGCGAGGCGCAGCGAAGCAAGCGCTCCGCTGCGCCTCGCGGCTAAACAATGGAGAAAGACCTATGTGTGGCATCGCGGGAGCATTTGATTTGACCGGCCGCCGGGAGTTCCCAGAGGAGCGGCTACTGTTGATGACCGGCGCTCTGGCGCATCGAGGACCGAACGATGAGCACATCCATTGTGAACCGGGCATCGCGTTGGGGGTCCGCCGGCTATCGGTCATCGACGTAGCCAACGGCCGTCAGCCGTTATCCAATGAAGCCGGCGATGTCTGGGTCGCCTACGAGGGTGAACTGTACGAATATCCCGAAATCCGTGAGCAGCTCTTGGCCCGCGGCCATCAACTGCGGACGCGCTGCGATACCGAGGCGTGGGTCCATCTTTACGAGGATCTCGGCGAGAAGGTGTTTGGCCAGGCCCACGGACAGTTCGGCGTGTCGCTGTGGGACCGTGATCGCCGCATTGTGTATCTGGGCCGTGACCGCATCGGCATCAGTCCGTTGTTCTACGCCGAGGTAGACGGCTGGCTTTTGTGGGCCTCCGAAATCAAGAGCCTCCTTGCTTCCGGAATGATAACCCCCCGGCCGGATGTTCGCGGACTTGATTATTTCTTCAATTTTTTCTGCTCACCCACGCGGCGTACCGCTTTCGAGGGCATTCACTCGATCCCGCCCGGCCATTTCATCCGCGTCCGCGATGGCCGATTGACTTTAGAGCGCTATTGGGACCTCGATTTTCCCGAGAAAGGGGCGGAGCGACGTTTCGAGAACGATGACAAAGCAGCGATGGAGTTGGAGGCTGTGCTGCGTGCGGCCGTGCGTCGCCGGCTATGTGGCGAAGTGCCGCTGAGCTGCTATATCAGCGGCGGACTGGATTCCACCGTCATTCTTGGACTTTCCACGCAAGAGAAAGGCGGTCCGATCCCGTCGTTCACAATCAGCCTCAACCGTTCCGGTCCCTCCGATGAACGGAGCAAGGCGGAGGAGTCGGCGCATTATCTCGGCTCTAAATTGACTACCGTTACGGTGACGCCCGCTGATCTCGTCAACAACTTCCCCGATGTGATCCGCGGGGCGGAAAGCCCGGTGCTGGATACATCCTGCGTCGGCACGCTACTCCTTGCCCGCGCCAACCGGGCGGCCGGAAACATCGTGGCCCTGACCGGCGAAGGCGCTGATGAGGGACTGGCCGGCTACGTCTGGTACAAATGGCACATCTTCCAATATCGCGCTTACAAATACGGTAACTTCATATATCAGATGCCGCGGAATCTCGCGCTGAGGTGGTTGATCGGCGGCGGCAAAGCGCATCGCCCACCATTCTTCGGCACCGGGAGCGTCCGAAGCGCTCAGCAGATCGCGTGGGAATTCATGGCCCAGAGCCGCGAATATCTCTACACGCCGCAACTGTGGCAGCAGCTCGACGGTTACTCGGCCTACGAAGAGATCCCTGTTCCCACGAACATCCAGCGTTGGCATCCCCTCAACCAATCGCTGTACATGAGCTATCAGATCATGATGCCTGGCTTGCTCATGGCCGCCAAAGGAGATCGCTCAACGCGCTTTTCCGCCACGGAGGGGCGCTATCCGTTCCTTGACGAACGTGTCGTCGAATTCTGCGCCGGCATCGCCCCGCATTACAAACTGCGTTTCTGGACCGACAAATATCTGCTTCGCCGTGTCGCCGCCCGTGTATTGCCGCCGCCCATCGCCAAGCGCACGAAAACCATGTTCCGCGCCAACCTGGGACGGGCCTTTGTCGGCGCGGATCGGCCGCGCTGGGTCGATCAGCTGCTCAGCGCCGAGTCGTTGAAATCAACCGGCTTTTTCGATCAAAAGGCCGTGGAGTGGGCACGCCAGCTCCAGCTAAGCAAGCCACTGAGGTCGTTGCAGCGCTTCTCCTTGGACATGGGCTTAATGGGTGTCATTTCCACGCAGCTCTGGCACCACATCTATTGCGGCGGCGGTCTGTGCGAGCTGCCGGCGTGGACGCCGCCCGACCTGGCACGCACGCGCCTTTATGGTAGGATGCAAGCATCGCTCCCCGCTGCCGCTGTGTGTTAAACAGAATCCTGCCAGCCCGCGGCGCAAGCAAGGATATGAGTTACCCTTGCTTGCGCTGCGGGCTGGCAAGGAAGGGTTGGCGCTCTTCACCATGCGCAGGTTGTATTCGCTGAAAATCCTCTGGCACGGACGCCATCGCTTTTTGCCTGCGGTGTTGGCCGTCTCCTTCAGTGCTGTCTTGATTGCCGTGCAATTTGGCGTGCTGCTGGGAACGCTGGCCGTCACGTCGCGGCCCATCGATCACGCGCCCGCACAAATCTGGGTCGGCATCCGCGACGTGCCGAGCATCGAGCTGGGCCACCCCATCCCTGAATCGTGGATGTTCCGCGTCCAGGCCGATCCGGAAATCGAGGATGTCGAAGGCTATCTTTATGAATTCACGTATTGGCATAAGCCGGCGGGCGGCTCAGTACACTGCTGCATTATCGGAACGCGCCTGGGCGAATCCGCGCTCGGTGCCGTCGAGGATCTTACGCCCGAAATGCGCACGCGGCTGACCGAACCGGGTTCCGTCGTTGTCGATCGCATGGAGCTCGACCGCCTCGGCCTGACGCGAGGTGTGGGCGAGACGGCGGAAGTCATGGGACGCAAGGTCCGCGTTGTGGGCCTAGTCAACGGTTTCAAGAGTATTTGGGGGCCTTATGTCTTCTGTTCGATGCAGACGGCGCGCATGCTTCTCTTCCAGTTCTCCCCCAACGAGATGCAGTACCTGCTGGCCCGTAGCCGTCCTGGCGCGGATGTGCCGAGCCTGGTCGAGCGGCTGCGCCGCAAATACCCCGAAATGGCGATCATCGCCCGGCACGATTTCTCGATCCAAACCCGACTCTACTGGCTGACGCGCACGCGGGTCGGCATCGCCTTGGGACTGACCTCGGTATTGGCGTTAATAGTCGGTCTGGTCATAACAAGCCAAACGTTGTACGCTGCCACGGCGGCATCACTGCGCGAATACGCCGTGCTACGCGCACTCGGTTTGCCACGTTGGCGCATTTCGGCGCTAGTGCTCGCGCAGTCCTTTTGGATCGGCCTGGCTGGAGTGGCTACTTCGTTGCCTATGGCCATGGCGCTGGCTCGGCTGGCGGGGTTGATAGGCGCCGAGGTGCCGTTACCACCTTGGCTTTTGGCCGGTACGATAATAATGACCATGATTATTGCTCTGTTGTCCGGGCTGCTGGCCCTGCGGTCGTTGCGGTTGATGGAGCCGGCCAACTTGTTGCGTTGAGAAACTTCAATGATGAAGAGGAAGATTACGCTGAGCGCGGCTAATCTTGTTCGCTCCTTCGGCAGCGGCGAGGAGCAAACGATCGCCGTCCATGATGCGTCGCTGGAATTGTGTGCCGGCGAGATGTCGCTGTTGATGGGACCGTCCGGCAGCGGCAAAACGACGCTTTTAGCAATGCTGTCCGGCCTTCTCCGGCCCGACAGTGGGCAAGTGGTGGCATTGGGGCGCGATTTATGGCGCATGTCCGATGAAGAGCGCGAACGCTTCCGTCTCCATCATTGCGGCTTCATTTTTCAGGGAGCCAACCTGATGCCCGCCCTGAACGCCCGTGACCACCTGGAGATGGTGCTGCGCTGGGGAACGGGGATGTCCTGGGGCGAAGCAACGCGGAGGGCGTCGGACATGCTTGATTTGCTCGGGCTTTCGCACAAAGCGAAGCTCTTGCCGGAGCATCTTTCCGGCGGCGAGAAGCAGCGCGTGGCCATCGGGCGAGCACTGATCAAGCAGCCGGATTTATTCTTCGCCGATGAGCCGACCAGCGCACTGGATTGGGAACACGGCAAACATGTTGTCGAGCTACTCCGCGACACTGCCCACAGCGGCGCGACCGTCGTAATGGTCACGCACGATTATCGTATTCTCCCCTATGCCGACCGCATTTATCGCATGGAGGATGGGCGGCTGACCGGGACGGACGTTTCGGCGGAAAGGGCGATGCTCGGTGTGTCATGAACACCACGAAGCTTATCCTCATCCTGGCCATCGCGTTCCTGCTCGCCGGCGTCGGCGGCGCAGGCTGGATGGCCAATCACTTTTGGAGCAAATCGTCGCATTCGCCGGACGCGGGAAGCCGAGAGGGTGAACCGCCGGATGGGTATGACAGTGGCAAGGAAGGCGTGGTCTGCACGGGCTACGTCGATCTAGAACACGGCATCCGTTCGCTTGCTCCCCTTCGTCCCGGCCGTGTAGCAGCGATTCTTGCCAACGAGAACGAACACGTCAAAGCGGGCACGCCGATCCTGCAACTGGACGACGAGGACGCCAAGCTTCTAATCGAGGCCGCAGAATCGGCCATGACGGCTGCGCAGATCCAGGTGGAAGAAGCTTGCAAACTGGAGGAACAGCAGCGCGCACGTTTAGCCCAACAACAAGCCGCTCTCGCTGCCGCAGGGTTCCGTCTTGATGCCGCACGCCAGATGCTTCGCCACAAGGAGAACCAACTCAAGGATAAATTGGTTCCCGATGAAGAGGTGAAGGCAACCCGTGCCGAGGTCAAAGCCCTGGAGCAACAGGAGCGCGCCGAGCAAGAGAAGCGCGCGGAGCTGAAGACGTTCGATCCCGCATTGGCCGTGCGCAAGGCGAAGGCCAAGCTGGAGTCGGCCCGGATACAGCGAAATCAAGCCCGCCGCCAGCTTGACGAATGCACGTTGAAAGCGCCAACGGCGGGCACGGTACAGCACATCGCCGTGGGCGTCGGTGACATCGTGACCGCCAATCCCATGCAGCCGATCAGAGGAACCGGCGTCTCGCCGATCGTACGCTTCCATCCCGACGAGCCGCTGCTAGTTCGTGCCGAGGTCGATCAAGAATTCGCCGACCGCGTCCAGGTAGGACAGCCGGCCGTGATCCGCGATGACGCCCGTTCGGGGGTCAGCTGGCGCGGCAAGGTTCAGCGCGTCGCCGGCTGGTACGAGCACCATCGCCCCGCGACCCAAGATCCCGCCGCGTTCACAGATGTACGGACAGTCGAGTGTTTGCTTTCGATCGATCCCGGTCAGCCGCCGCTACGCCTCGGCCAGCGAATGCGCGTAATGATTGGCCGTGTGCCATCAACTGAAGGGAACTGAAGAGATTTCGTCGTTCGATCATCCCGGATCCCATGCCGCCAAGGAGATAATCATGCGGCGACACACTTTCGGTTTCATGGTTTCCTGTTCAAGCCTCTTGGCAACCGTCTTTCTCCTCTCCGTCGGTATTACCCACGCGGACGATTGGCCGCAATGGTTGGGGACCGAGCGCGACGGCGTCTGGCGCGAGACTGGGCTTGTGGACAAGTTCCCCAAGGGAGGCCCCAAGATCCTATGGCGGAAACCGATCGCCGAAGGATACAGCGGTCCCGCAGTCGTCGGTGATCGCGTCTACGTCATGGATCGAGAGAGAGCGAGGGATGCGGAAGGTAAACCGCGCCGGCCGACACGAGATGGAATACTCGGCAACGAGCGTGTGCTATGTTTGCGTGCTACCGATGGCAAACTGCTCTGGAAACATGTCTACGACTGCCCCTACACCATTTCGTATCCTTCCGGTCCTCGAACGACACCGTTAATACGCGACGGCCGAGTCTATACTCTCGGCGCGATGGGCGATCTTTTATGTCTGGATGCAGCCAAGGGCGAGGTCATCTGGGGCAAGAACCTCAGGAAGGAATACAAGCTCGAGGAGCCGCCGGTATGGGGCTGGGCCGCCCATCCGCTCTTGGACGGAGATCGGCTCTATTGTCTGGTCGGTGGACCGAAAAGCGCGGTCGTTGCCTTCGACAAAAACAACGGCAAGGAAGTCTGGAAGGCCCTGACGACCGAAGAAATCGGCTACAGTCCGCCGATGATCTACGAGATGGGGGGAAAACGGCAGTTGATCGTCTGGTTGTCCGAGTCGATCCAATCTCTCGATCCTGTCACCGGTAAGGTGTACTGGAAGCAGGCCTACCCAACCGACCGAGCACCGCAACGGCCGGCAGTTAACATTATCACCGTGAAGCGACTGGACGATCTTCTGTTTTTGAGCACTTACTATCATGGACCCCTTATGTTGAAGCTGGCCCGGGACAAACCAAACGCGTCGGTTCTGTGGAAAGGCAAGAGCAACAATCCGGCCCGCCCGGACGGCCTGCATATGGTCATGGGTTCCCCGGTCTTGAAAGACGGATACATCTATGGGGTTTGCTGCGCGGGTCAACTGCGTTGTCTCGACGCCAAGACCGGCCGGCAGGTGTGGGAAACCTTCGACGCCACGGGCGGAAAGAAGGGCGATTGCGCGACGGCCTTCCTGGTGCCGCAGAGAGATCGCTTTGTCATTTTCAATGACCAGGGCGATCTCCTATTAGCGAAGCTATCGCCCAAAGGCTATCAAGAGATCGACCGCGCCCACATCCTTGAGCCGGTGCAGTCTGCCCGCGGTCGAGAAGTGGTCTGGTCGCATCCAGCCTTCGCTCGGCGCTGCGTCTTCGCTCGCAACGACAAAGAGATTGTATGTGTATCCTTAGCGTCTGAGAGTTGAGTCGATCCGCTTCGGGAGTTTGCCATGAAACGATTGCCAGTTCTTCTATTGGTGTTCTTGCTGACTGCCGGGGCGGAAAGGGCGAATGAGGATGCCGCTGCCGAAGATCTCAAGCGGATGGAAGGCGATTGGGTTGTCGCATCGATGGAAGTAGAAGGCATGAAGGTTCCGGATGACGACGCAATGGCATTGTTCCGGTCAGTCAAGGGCGATCGCTACACAGTGTCCCGATACCGGAAGGTCGTCGGCAAGGGGACAATCAAGTTGGATGCGACCAAGAAACCGCGGGCGATCGATGCCTTACCCGACGGCGCCACTCACAAAACCAAACCGTTGTTGGGGATCTATGAGTTCGAGGGGAACAAAATGAAGCTCTGTTTCGCCCGACCCGGAATGGCTCGCCCGACCGAGTTTCGCAGTAAGGAAGACTCGGGACATACCCTTACCGTCTGGCAACGAGAAAAGGAGTAAGAATACTCCAAAAGTTGGTAAGAAGAATACGCAACACGGTAATTCCTCATTTATTTCGTCTATTTCGTGCGTTTCGTTGTTCCTACTCTTCTTCCGCGTAAAATGCGATGACCGTCTGCACTGCACGATGCCACCTGCGCAAAAGTCGTTCACGTTCGACGGCTGGCAGGCGCGGCTCGAACCGCCGGGCTTCCGTTCCTAGACCACGCAGTTGTTCTTCGCTGGACCACACGCCGGATTGCAAGCCAGCCAGGTAGGCCGCGCCGAGAGCAGTCGCTTCGGAAATCGGTGCTTGCAGGACGGGCAGCCCCAGGATGTCAGCCTGACACTGTAGAAACCAGGCATTTCGCGCCATGCCGCCATCCACACGAAGATTACGTAATCGCTCCCCGGCATCGCGTCCCGCAGCGTGGATGAGGTCGGCGACCTGGTAGGCGACGCCTTCCAGGGCTGCCCGTCCGAGGTCTGCCGCCGACGTGCCGCGCGTCAAGCCGAAGAGGACGCCGCGCGCCTTGGGCGCCCAGTGCGGGGCGCCCAGTCCGACAAAACCCGGCACGAAGACGACCGGTTGGGCGGCGTCGGAGCGCTCTGCCAATCCCTCGACCTCCGGCGCTTCCTTGAACAGACGTAAGCCATCGCGCAGCCATTGCACGGCGGCCCCAGCGATGAAAACGCTGCCCTCCAGGGCGTACTGCAAGGTTTCCGGACCACTGGCGGCCACGGTGGTCAGCAGGCGATGCTGCGACAGGATGGCGCGGGGGCCGAGGTGCTGCAAGAAAAAAGCTCCAGTGCCGTAGGTGCATTTGGCCTCGCCCGGCTGAAAGGCGCATTGTCCAAACAATGCGGCTTGCTGATCGCCGGCCACCCCAGTGATGGGTAGCCCAGCGGGCAGAAACGACAATTCCCCGGTTTGTCCGAAATCATCCCGGCTGGCCCGGACCTCGGGCAGCATGCAGATCGGCACCTCAAAGAAGCGACACAGTTCTTCATCCCATGAGGCCGTGTGGATGTTGAACAGCAGGGTGCGCGACGCATTGGTGCGGTCGGTCGCGAAGGTCCGGCCTCCGGTGAGCCGCCAGAGCAGAAAGCTATCGATAGTGCCGCCCACAAGCTGCCCCGATTCAGCCCGGCGGTGGAGGGCGGCATCTTCCTTCAACAGCCAGCGTAATTTCGTGGCCGAGAAATAAGGATCGAGCACCAAGCCGGTGCGAGGACGCATCAGGCTTTCCTCGGCTTGGCGTGATTGGCAGAAATCACTGGTGCGGCGGTCCTGCCAGACGATGGCGCGAGCAACGGGCCGGCCGCTGTCGCGCTCCCACACCACGACCGTCTCACGCTGATTGGTCAAACCAATTGCTCGCAGCTGTGTCGCGTCGATGCCGGCGTTGGCCAGCGCCCGCGGAACCACGTCCGCCACAGAACTCCAGATCTCCTCGGCGTCGTGTTCGACCCAGCCGGGCTGGGGATAGTGCTGGGTCAATTCTCGCCCCGCCGCGCCTCGGCTGCGCCCCGCCGCGTCGTAAACCACGGCGCGCGTGCTGGTTGTGCCCTGATCGATGGACAAAAGGTATGGAAGCGTCATGGTGGGAACCTCAAATGGGACTTTCGATTTTTCATCCGAAAAAACGAAGACCCAGGATGAAATCTGAACTATAGTTGCTGAAGAAGGCGCTGCCGCGCATGGGCGAGGGCGCGCCCCGTTAAGCAGGTGATTCACCATGGCAATGGTTTGTCCACAGTGTAGCACCGCGTATGAACAACGCTGGCACTGCCCGCTGTGCGGGACGCGATTACTCTTTCACGACGTCCGCCGCATCGCCGATCGCTCATCGGAGCGCCTGGTACCCTTGCGGCAACAGCCGTGGGGACGGATCTTTATCGGTCTGGTATTGGCCCAAGGTTTGTTCTATGGGTTGCGTCACCTTCTCACAGCGGGGTTGATGGCGGTCGAAGGGCGGGAAGCCGTTGAACAAATGTGGTTCGCGGCTTCGGGCATTCTCTTGATTCAATGCGTCCGCCTGTTCTCGCTGCTGGTCGGCGCGGTCTTCGCCGGGGCCTCGCATCGACATGCCTCGATCCTGGGCGCAATGGTCGGTGCCTGGAATGGCGTCTTCTCCGTTCTACTTCTACCTGGTCCGGCGCAGGTTTTGACTCCAGTCGCGCTTCTGGGTCAACCCCTGTTGCAAGCGGCAATTGGCGCGGTGGGCGGTTGGCTCGGCGCGGCCTTCTGGAAACCTCTGCCCGATCCGACAGCTGGGGCCACGCCGCTGCCGCGCAAACGCAACGTCCTGCGCCGCAACATGAATTTGTTCACCGGTCCCGTGGCTTGGTTCCGCGTGAGCGTCGGTGTGATCTTGGCTGTTGCCGGCACGTTGGCGGCTACCATGCTTTTCGAGAAAATTCTGGATCTCAGTAACGGAACCTTGGGCACGGCCAATGAAGAACAAGACCGGCTCATCACCCTGGAAATGAAGGCGCTCGCTCTCATTCTCGGCGGCGCTCTCGCCGGCGCTACCACTCGCAACGGCCTCAAGCAAGGCTTTTGCGTGGGGCTGGCCTCGACCGTGATCCTTATTGGCATCGAGATGAATTACATCGATCGCTGGCTCCAGATGGCGGGCTATACTGCTCTCGCTGTCATTTCGTTCAGCCTGGTCGGCGGCTGGTTCGGCAGCCAACTCTTCCCGCCGATCATCCCAAGGCGGCGTCAGCGTGGTTTGGGCGACGCTTCGATTTGATACGGAGTTTACCGCTTTTTCTCAATTCGCCTTGTCTCCGCCGTCGATAGAAACGGCGTGAGGAAACCTCGGTGCACTCTTGTGATGCTTTGCCTGGCCAGCGGGGGATGGGCGTTCGGCTTTGGTCTCGGCGCTCCGTTGGCCTCCTTGTGGCTGCGCGACGCCGGTTGCAGCGCTCCCGTCATCGGACTCAACACCAGTCTCTATTATCTTGGCGTCGCCGTGGCCTCCCTTGCCGTGCCTTGCTTGATGCGGCGCGCAAGTCGTCTCTGCGTTGTGAGCGGCATCGTCGCTGATGCTGCCGTCATCGCGCTCTTCCCCTGGACCGACTCCCTGCTTGCTTGGTTCATGCTTCGATTGCTGGGCGGCATGGCCACCGCGTTGAGCATCATTCCGATGGAAACGCTCGTCAATCACAACGCCCTACCGGAACATCGGGCGCGGGATTTTGGCTTTTACGCTTTCAGCGTTGCTCTCGGTATCGCGCTTGGTTCGCTGATCGGACTGCCACTCTATCCGCTCGCGCCGCGCTTGGCGTTCGCGCTGGGCAGCGCTGTCACGCTTGCCTCAGGCGTCGTGGCGTGGCGCGGCTGGCCCGTAAGTCAGGCCGCCTTCCAGCCTGACGAGGTCTCGCAGGTTAGGCTTGAAAACCTGCCATACGGAGCGAATACGCTCAGTTACGGCACCGCATGGGTACAGGGCTTCCTGGAAGGCGGACTCATCACCTTCCTCTCGATTTATCTCTTGGGGCGAGGCTACACGGAGGGAGGAGTAAGTCTGCTCGTGGGAGGTTTGTTCGCTGGCGTGATTCTCTGTCAAGTGCCGCTAGCGTGGCTGGCGGATCGCCTCGGCCGGCTCTACGTCCTGCTCGGATGTCACGGGCTGCTAATGGCCGCGCTGCTCTCGGTGCGTTGGTGTCCGGGAACGCCGATCTTAGCCATGTCCTTGTTTCTCTTGGGTACATGTTGCGGTGCTCTGTATCCGTTGGGGCTTGCGTTACTGGGAGAGCGGGTGCCGCCCGCGGGACTGGCGCGGGCGAACGCCTGCTATCTGGCGAGCAACTGCGCGGGCAGCCTGTGTGGGCCGGTGCTGTTCGGATTGGCGATCAAGTGGTTCGGTCAGCCGTCGCAGTTTCTCGCTGGCGCGGTCGCGGTCGCCATCATCCTGGGGCTTGGCATCAAGAAGCCAGTCGAAAGAGATTCGAGAGCGCTCCTTGCCCAGACACCGCGGCGGAAAGCGGGTTAGATGGCTTACGATTCCGGTTCATCGCGTTTGCGGCGCGTGGCATCACGATCATTGCCGTTGAGTCCGCGCGTGCTGTCTCGCCCGAAGTCGAAAGCACTATGGGGGGCGTCTTCGGGGTTGACAACCAAATCGCGTTGGAGAAGACGGCGACGCTTGCGATTGCCGGCCCGCTTGAGGTCGCGCTTGAGTTGGCGGTACTTGCGTTTGTCCTGGTCCATATCAGCCGGACGCATTCTCAGGAAAAAGGTTCGCTCGCTTATTCAGGCGCGGTGAACGGCCGGCGTAAGCCGACTGGTGAGACTGCCACCAGCCGGCTTACGCCGGCCGTTCGCCAAGCGGTCGAGCGATTTTATTTTTGGTACTTCGCTTCCGCGAGCAGTTTCTCGACAGCATCATCGAGAGCATCGGTGACGACGCCGACGAACTTGTAGCGGATCACGCCCTTGGTATCAAGAACGTAGATCGTCGGAAAACCCGTCACGTTCCAGCCCTTGACGATATTTCCCTCCCGACCGTCCCACCAGTGGACCCAGGGCATTTCAGTGGTTTCGAGGAACTTCTTGAGCGTCTCTTTTTCATCATCACCGCTTACGGAGATGAGAGCAAACGGCTTGTCTTTGTGTTTTTTGACCATTTCGCGCTCGTGCGGAATCATGCTCTTACATGGACCGCACCAGGTCGCCCAGATGTCGAGCACCACAACTTTTCCCTTGTAATCCTTGAGTTCAACTTTCTTGCCATCGAGGTTTTGGCTCTCGACATTGGGCGGGGTCTTGCCGACGGACAGATGGCGGATTTCAAAGAGAGGGCCTTTCACTTCCGCGCCCAGGGTTGTGGGACCGATTTTAATATCCGCGAACTCCTTGGCGACTCGTTCGAGGTACTTCTCGGCTTCTTCGATTGCCTTTTTATCTCCCTCGCTCTGCTGCTCGATGGCCTGCTTTCCCAGGGCGAAGCAAGCGAAACCTTGAGCATTCTTTTCTTTGTTTTCGTCGAGCACTTTTTGGAGCACAATTTTCATGCCAGGTTGCCGTTGCGACAAGAAGAGCTGGCAAAGCAATCTGATATTCTCATCCTTGGCGATTCTCTTCTCTTTGGCCCAGTTGTCTGCCAGTAAATCGAACACTTTTCTATCCGCGTTCGGCAGGGCTTGAACGGCGAACATCAACACTTTGAAGGAAACATCGTCCTTCGGATCCATCTCGACGAGCTTGACGACACGAGGCGCGAATTCCATGTTCAGCTTTTCAATGACTGCTTTTTGGTCTTTCGTACTCTTGGCTGCTCGCAGGGCTTTCTGCGCCTGGGGCACAGCCTTTTGATAATCGGTCTGGATGTTCTTGAACTGCGTTTCGCGGTCGTTGCCTTTTTCGTCGGCGGGCTTGTCCACGGCCAACAGGGGCATCGCCGCGAGGAATGCGGCGAAAATTGTTCCAATCCAAAGACGCATAAGTAGCTCCTCTCGGTTAGGTGGGAAAGATCCACTCTTAGCAGGATATAAAGAGACGATCAAGCCCATGAATCGGTAACGGCCGAAAGAATGAGAAAAATCGCCCAACCGCTCAGTTGCCGGTGTCATTTCCGGGAGTATGGAGATAGAGTATCTCGCACAGATGGCCCAACACCTTACCTTCGCGCGTGGATTCCACGCCCGGCGGCAGCGGCACATCATTCACGAAGAGAGCGAGGCAAAGGTGCCGCCCGTTCTTGGTCGTCATGAACCCTGCCAACGACTTACTACGCAACAGCAGACGATCGTTGAGGAGATCATTATCGATATAGGTACCGGTCTTCGCCATCACTTTACCGCGGGCCGGACTGTCTTTGGCGACCACGTTCCAAAGTGTGCCGTCCACACCGAGGATCGGCAGCGCCTCGCGATAGGCCGAAAAGTCGGGACGACGGGCCATTGCCTGGAGAAGCTTCACGGTGGTGCGGGGCGTCACGCGATCACCCGATCCTCCACCGGCGCCGCTTTCCAGAGTCATGTCCTTGACCGAGACACCCAACTCGTCCAGAATTTTTCGCTCCAGCGCCATACCTTCGGCGAGCGTTCGCTTGCCGTGCTTGGCCGCGATCAGCATAGGCAGAGTGCTGGCGTAGAGATTATGGCTGACTTTCAGAATGATTTTCACCAGTTCGGACAACGGCGGCGATTCGTAGATGGCCACACGCGACAGGCCGGCGTAGGCATCCCGGTCGGGCAGCGAGACGGCCGTCGGAGGACGCAACGTGCTGGCACGGATGCGAACGCCCTCCCGGCGGAGCGTCTCAATGAAGAGCCCGCGTGCGAACAGTTCCGAATTGGTGATCGGGCAGATGCGGACCAACGGCTTCGATCCCAGCGGAATTCGACCGCGAAGGACGTAACGATCCAGGCCGACCAATTCGACCGAGATATTTGGTTTGTCGCCGCTGGCCACGGTTTGCACCTGGACATCGACATGGATAAATCCATTGTCCGGCCGTACCTTCGCCGTCGCCCGTTCGCCGACCGCTGGACCCGGCGTGATGATCACGTCGAGCAAATTATCGTTGACCATGATGGGCGTGACTAAGCGAGGTCCGCTGCCAGTGCCGAGGGATGGTGGATAAAGGCGATCGTCAATCAGCACATCGCCTTCGACTTCGCGGATGCCGCTATCTCGCACCTGCCGGGCCAATGCCCGCAGCCCACCCAGCGGATCGGTATCGGTCAATTCGGGATGCGTGCTGCCGAAAGTGGCATAGGTATGATCGATGTTCTTAAAAACGAGATGGCCGCTGGCATCGGTACGGCCGCCCATCGTCGGATCGCCCTTGGCAACAAGGATGAGATCGCCCTTCAGCGTGCCATCGACCAGCTGGCCGCGTCGATAGACCGGAGTGCGGAAGTGATACTCGGACCCAAACTCGACGAGAGCGGCAGCACAGGTGAACAGTTTCGTGACCGAGGCAGGTGAGAACAGCTCATCGGCATTGCGCTGGAAAATCGTCTGACCGTTGTCGGCATCGACGACAAGCAGACCCCAACGGCTGTGCTTGTACTCGGGACGCGCGAGGACACCTTTGATCCGCCCTTCCAAATCGCCGGCACGACTTGTGGGCAGAGAAAAGACAGCAATGGCGAAGAGGAGAACAGCGGGGCGTCGGAGAGAGAACAACATGATGGCAACGCGGTAAATAAGGAAGGACGAAATACCAAGGAGGAAAGAAGCTGCGAGTCTTCTTTCCTCCTTGATACTTTTTACTTCTTCCTTCGCACTTAGGGGAGGGCGCGTCGCCGCAAACACGAAACAGCCGTGACGGCCAGGCCGATGCCGGAAAGGAGCAATGTCGAGGGTTCCGGGGCCGACATGGGCTGCACGTTCACGAAGGCGCTGATCTTTCCCGTTCCTCCCTCGTCGGGCGGATCGGGAGGTGAATAAGAGGTGAGGCTCACCGTGTAGCGATTGTGTCCGAGAACTAGGGACTGCCGCATCGCCGAGGTGAAGCGCGTGTGCAGATCTGCGGTCCAGTCGGTGAGACTGCCATAGAAAACGCCGGAAAAGTTCAACGTGCCCGATGCTTTGGAATTCACATCGGTCAGAGTGACTCCCAGACGATACGGCGAGTTGGTGAACGAATAGGGTTTCCCGTCAGGACTAGGAGCGAAGGTAAAGGCGGTCAAGTTAACAGCGATGATATTGGAGTTGCCCAGCGCCACGCCGGGATTTCCGCCCGTGATGGTGATGGCTCCGGGCGTCAGCGTGATGCCGCCGGTGGCTGACTGATGAGGTCCGAGCGGGTCGGCGTCAATGACGATTGGATGAGCGTTCCACTGGTAGCTCCAGGGAATAAGCCCGGCCTGGCAGCGCCGAGGGCTAAGCGCGGCGATCAGCAAAACGACGGCAGTGGCAACACGCCGCGGAGACATGATTGGTTCCTCTCACTCCGGGAGCAAGCGTTGCGAGCACTTGGCGCGGCCCAAGCCGCATCCGAGCCGGCAATCCGCGGAGCGGCGTCGATCCGAGGACATGGTTCTGTTCCGGGGCGAGACGGGTCGCGCGGTAGACGCGATGTCGAGGGAGGAACTTAATGAATTTGGCGGTCCCGGTCAAGCCATCCCTACGTTGCGGCCATCCATCAAATAATCGAGCAACCGCCGTTGCCGTCGATATTCCGGAATTACGATATCGGCGCCAGCCCGCACCAGGCGCTCTCGTTTCCAGGCATGGACGCCGCGACGATTGATCTCATCGCTGGCCACCGCCACTGCGACACCGCCGGCGCGCTTGATTTCCTCGATTTCGACATAGCCGTCGCCAAAACCCAACAGTTCCTCGCCGTGCAAATCGTTCTCGCGCAAGATTCGCTCGATCACCATCTGTTTCGAGAAGCGTTGATAGTCGTCGAGCGCGCCGTAAATGTGTTCGCCGAAATACTCGGCCACGCGGAGAAGCTCGGCCTCACGGCGGACGTATTTCAAATCGGTGCCGCTGGCCAGGTACAAAGTCAGGCCGCGCCGCCGCAGCTCCGCCAACAGAGCATGGCTTCCCGGCACCGTCCAATCTTCGGGGCTTGCCGCGCCCGATTCAAGGTCGGCCAATCGCCCCTGTATCCGCCCCATCAGCAGCTCGTGATAGCGATGTTTATAGGCCAGCGGTTCGAGCGGTGTTCCCCCACGACGGCGCACTTCTTCGGACAGCTGGATCATCTGGTAAATCGTCTGCTTTCCGTTCAGCCGCATGACGAATTCTTCCACCGTCGCGGTCAGCTGCTCGTCGCTCTCCTCCGTGCCGGTCTCGCGAAGCACCGAGACCATCATGGGGATCATGACCTGCGGCCAACCCTCGCGGATGAGCGACAGCGTGCCATCAAAATCGAACAGCACGAAACGGAACCGGCCGCGCGGCAGGTCCGGGCGGAGGATTTCGATCTCTTCGTCGAGAAACATGCAATCTCCTCTTATGTAGCACGATGGATCGTCTTGAGTCCAAGTCCATCTGAGTCCGTCCGACGAGCCTTACCAAGCCGTTACTTCCGTTACACGTATCATACTCCGTCCCATTTCGCATCTCCTCGTGTGGAACATGGGTAAGCTAAGCACGGAAATCGGATACATCGCTGTTATATTTTTGGCAGAGGCGCAGCGAAGTGATTACCCGTCATCCTTTCTCGAACAGCGGAGGCATGGTGATGCGCATCAGCGATTACCTGACCGAGCAGCGGATCGAGTTCGAGCGGCTGCCTCATCCTCCCGCGTATTCGGCGCAGAAACGAGCCAAGTATTTGCGCTTGCCAGGCCGTCAAGTTGTCAAGTCGGTGATGTTGGCCGGCCCGGCGGGCTACCTACTTGCCGTGCTGCCGGCAACGCATCAAGTCGATACGAAAGCGCTATCGGAGCAGCTGGGTGGCCCGGTGCGACTGGCCAACGACCGCGAAATTGCCGAGGTTTTCCTCGATTGTGAGTGGGGCGTAGTGCCTGCGTTCGGCGCCCGCTACGGGCTTACCACACTGCTCGACGACGGTATCGCCTCGGACGCCCCGATCGTGTTGGAGACCCATTCCCGGTTTGAGGCTCTGCGCTTGCTCTGCTGCGATTTCGAGCGCCTGGAGAAGCCGCGCCGTCTGCCTTTCGCCCGCCCTCGTCCGAGCCGAGATCGAAACTGCGGATGAATTGCTCTGTTCAGGGTTCCTCCTGTAACCACGGGGCCGCGTCCGAAAAGACGTGCCGCGGTACGTCCTTGCTCGTTAGCAGCTGGCACTGCAACGACACTTGCTCCAGCCACAATTGCCGCGGTGCAACCACGGTGCAGCCTCGTGCCTCTGCCTCGCGCAACAGAGTCGAGGGTTGCAGCGGCGAGGTTAAATCCAGCACAGTCATACCGGAATTGAGATAGCCAGGGTGGATTTTGGCCTCATCGCACACGATCAGAACATCGTGAGTGGTCTGGTACAGCGCCCCAAACTGCACGAAGCGACATTTCAGCTTCTGGGCGAGCTGCTGAGCGGCGTCGCGGTCTTGGCCGGCGAGAATGAGGACGCTGCCGCGCTGGGACAATTCGAGGGCAATCATCCGCGTCAGGTCGTTGACGCCGGCAAGGAGGACCATCCGGCCGGCTAGGGGGTGCTCCGAACCCGAACGCGCCTTCATCGCCGTTTCCAGGGCGTTGATCGTCGCTGGGATCTGCGTGTTCGCAGCGCACCATTTGTTGTCGCGGTACAGAATGAGATCGGCCGCTCCGGTCCGCACCGCCGAAGGTTCGCGTTCGGTGGCGATCGGCAGGATCGACTGCCGATGCTCGGCATCAATTACAGCGGCAGCCAACTTCACCGCCTCGATCACTTTGCCGAACAACCGGACGTTGCCGATGCCGAGCGGCAGACAGCGGGCCGGCAATTGGAGAAGCGCGAAGGCGCCATTCAGGGCAGCGATCGTGGCTCGTTCGCGTTCGCTGAATCCGGTGACGCCGATCAGGCGCGTCGATCGATTGATGAAACGATAGTGATAGACTTCCTCCAGGTCGCTGACTGTCGGCTGACCGGGATAGGCCTCCATACCGCGCTCCAGAGCGGCGTAGGTCCATGGCGCGCCGATCTTGGCGCCCAACACGCTGAGCATGACGCCGGGCTTGCCGAGTCCGACGACGACGGTCGGCACGGTCGCCCGCGCCAGGATCTGCACCAGCGGCCAGGCTTGTTCCGGCGTTCGCGCCAGCGTCGTCAACTTGATGACATCGGGATTTTTCGTCTGCGCTTCGGCGTAAATCTCGGCGATGTCGGCGGGCGTTTCCTGGAGATTGGTGTAGGAGATGACGCGCTTGGCCGGCGGAAACTTGCGAATCTGATCGGACACATCCAACTCGATTTCGACATAGTCGGCCTTGCTGACGATGCACTGTCTCAAAATGGCGAGTCGTTCGTCCTCGCTGCCATCCCACAGCCCGCCATCGCTTGGCCGGCGGCAGCTCATGATGACCGGCTTCGGCTTGACAGCCAGCATTTCGCCGACCTCGGGCGCTTTGCCGAAGCGATCGAGTCGCACTTCCAATAAATCACATTGCCGGGCGGCATTGAGCATGTCCGCCAGCGCCAATCGCCGCGATACCTGAACAATCGAGATGCAAATCATTGATGTCCTCGTGAGGTTCCCGGCGACACTGCCGGCCTCTCAAGTGTGACAAAGGGAGAGGAAGAGTGCAAGAAGATACTGCGGCGATTCGGCGCGAACCTAACCAATTTCGGCGTGTCTCTTCCTGATGGTGTCACCGGAGTGGCATTTGGCTAAAGACAAGTGAGAACGTGCCCGCACCCAACAGCAGAAGCGTACAAACATTCGGCTACGGACCGAGAGGTTGCTGGTTCGAGTCCAGCCCGGAGCTCTGTGTGCTCCGGTAGCTCAAATGGTAGAGCGCTAGTTGACCGCTTGTGCAACTTGTGCGGGCATTCTTTCATCATCATCGATCGTGAATTGAGAGATGAGAGGATCAGTCCGGTATGCTGACGGCTTCCCCACCGTTGCGCGTGGAAAGAGCCGTCATGATCGAAGCGGCGGAATAAGGCAGAAAATGCACGGAGCCGTCGGCAAACAAAAAGTTAGCTCCGCCGCCAATGTGGGGACTCCAGAAGTGCAGCGCGTCGCATTGATTGTCGAACCGCCCAGGTCCGAACGAAGACGCTCCGGAAGGACATTCGTTGGTTAAATAAACGTTCCGCTCGCGCACACCTAGCACCATGTCCGCGGAGCCGTCTTGCGACTGCCCCCATCCGCCGTACCACCAACCGAACCAGCCATCAGCGCTAGGCGGCCGCTCGCCGACCAGGAGCGTGTTGCTCGTACCATCGCTGATCTCTGCGAACCGAACAGCGGAATTCAGGAACAGACACCCATTCTTACGCGTTTGGTTGCGTCCTTCCACGCCGAGATACGAGGTGAAAGCGACAGGGAGTTGTCCCCGGGCGAGGCCGATTTGGTAAGAGCGTGGATCGGCGGGACAGCCGTAGAGCGGCATGATCGTTGCAAGAGGATGGGGGGGATCGTGATCGAACTCGCCATCCAAGGTATAGGCTTCCCTTGCCTGCTTCCAAACCGCTTCTTGCTCGATGAAAGGGAGAATGCGCGTTAGCCAGCTCATGAACGGGTAATCGCTGCCATAAACTCGGACGCCGGGCGGCAGACAGCCTTGCGTGTCGTGGTACGAATGAAGCGCAAGGCCGATCTGCCGAAGGTTATTTTGACAGCGTGTACGGGCAGCCGCATCGCGGACGCGCTGCACAGCGACGAGGAGCAAGCCGGTGAGAACGGCAATGATGCCAATTACCACGAGTAGCTCGATAAGTGTGAATCCGCGATGCGGCGACTCGGGTTTCATTTGACGCTTCTTTCAATGATCTGGAGCCGAGCGGAAAAGCGTCCCGTCAGTGCTAGCTATGAGCCACATTGGGTTTGCGGCACGAAAGCAGCAAAAAAAGATGCCGATCCGCTTGGCGTTACTGGTTGTGGAACGGGATAGGTCCCGTCGGAATTCTCGCAGGTGGCTGTACTGGTTTGCCAGCTCCACTGATCGTAGTTGCTCCCCGAGGAAACAACCTTGCACCCTCCCGGCGTCGTTGCTTGTACATAGACGGAAGCTATAGCTGTGGTTGTGTTATCTCCTGGTTTAAAAGGGGGGCCAGAAGCGCTGGTATTTTCAGCGGATAGGACATTGGTCGCGTTCCACCAGCAGTATATGTTCTCGCAACAGGAGTTCACGCAGTTTTGCACCCCAGTACCACCAATTTTGCCTGTTGCCGCCGGAGCTTCATGTTGGCCCAGCCCGAAAAAGAAGCTACACATCACCGCTCCAAAGAGAGCAAGTAACATCGTCTGGTTCGTCTTCATTGCGATCCTCAAATAAAGGGTTTA
This sequence comes from Gemmataceae bacterium, assembly GCA_035653735.1. Lineage (GTDB taxonomy): Bacteria > Planctomycetota > Planctomycetia > Gemmatales > Gemmataceae > JAJPHU01. The sequence continues at coordinate 31,871 of DASRBG010000043.1, read as the reverse complement.
AACGGTTCGCGTTAGTCCGCCGGTGCATCGCTACAGCGTTGCTTTTTTCCACCGCCGGCGTGACACGTAGAAGAGCAAAGCCCCAATCGCCAGGCAGCCTCCGATGGTCCAGGCCATCCATCTCCGATGCCACTCCGGAGGCAATTCCTTCCCCTCCAAGGTGGTGAACCCCTTCGCGGCAATTTCCTCCCATTCTCCCGAGGATAAGACTCGATATGTCCTGCTGGCCGCCTTGAACGGATCCAATCCTTTCCCTAGAGGTGGGCCCTCTGATACCTTAACTATCATCCCAGGTTCCGCCTGAAGTTTGAAGTCGCTATCCGAGATGAGTGGATTCGGCTCGAACGATTCGACCCGGAAGTTTATGATGCGTCGAACTCGGCCATTGGGGGACCACGTGTCCGACCAGTGATCCACCCACCACCCGTAAGACGTGTTTTTCCAGTAGATATCGAGCCTAATCCACGGGTTAGAGCCAGAGAAAGAGATAAGGCGGTGGATCGCGCTCTGCTGTTGGAGGTTGATCCAAAACTCATCGGATATGGAGGTCATTCCCGGAGAAGGTTCTGTCCGCAAGAGCAAGCAATTCTGTCCGCGGAGATTCTGTCTCCCGGCAACGTCAAAGTCATCGGGATCGTGCGCCAGAGGCCATTTATCTACCATGAGCATGGAGTGAACGGTTGGCACAATCCCGTGCGTCAAAAAAATCGGCGACAGTTCATGCCCGAATTGGGCTCCAGGTCCCAGGTCTCCCTTGCCGATGGAAAGATCTTCTTCTCGGTCGTTTTCTAATCCGTTCGCCTTGCGGTGAGTATAGTGTTGCAGCGATTCGCCGCCGTAGGCGGAAGTGTACATCCGGCTGCGAAACCCCCAGTTTCTTGGATCGTCAGAGCCATTGTGGGAGAGAACGTCCTCTGATCCTTCCATCCGATAGCGCTTCCGTGTCAAATCGAGAAGAAGGGTCACGCGGCGCGGTCGAATCGGGTTTCCCGCCGGAAGCTGTTCGTCCTTGAATTCCGTAGTGCCCGTCAGGACATACCGGGCACTTTTCAGTAGATTCTGGCGTGACCGCCAATCCTTGAAGACGGAGGCAAGAGCCGCATCATCGGCCGGTTTCTGAGCCACCGACGGTTTGGGCATCGCAGAGGCAATCAAGACTGCCAACGCACCGCACCACCCCCGCATTTGCCATCTCGTGATCCTGAGAACCATCATTCCCTCACCTATCGTGGAGCAATCGAAAGATGTCATCGGGAAACGTTAGCGTGGGCCGCTTTGCCCATAATAACGGACTTCCACGGGAACAATCTCGACTTGCTTGTCCGGTTTGCGCACCGAGATACGGATCTTCGAAACGTGGTCGCCAATCTGACCGATCCGCTGTGAAATATGGAGGCACACTCCCTCCGGTGACTCGGACTCATTCTGTGTCACGAGCGTTTCCGTTGTGTCGGTCTCAATGTGGTCTATCTTCCAATCCTTTGCCGGGAGCTGCAGCGTGACGTCCGCTTCCGCCACCGAGGGGACCGTGTGTTCCCCTAAAAGTACCATTCGCGGTATCACCCGCGTTGAAGGCTGCATCTCTCCGGCGACTTCAATCGCCGAGCAGAGATGGGCTACGCTATCGAGGGTTACGGCCCGAAGTTGAACCTCAAAGCGGAACGGGCCAAGCGGCAACGCCGGATTCGGTGAAATGAGGATCAAGTAATCTTCTGGGTTATCGTTGCTCGGATTGACACGCACTTCGGCGGAATTTGGGGGAGCCGTTGCTTGCAGCGTCTTAAGCGGCACATGGGCCTTGGCACGGACTTTTTGCCAGGCTCGCGGACCCATATGAGCGCATCGATCCTCAAAAGCCAATTGCGGAGTGCTGATGGTGATGCGGCTCAGAACAGTTCCTTTCACTTCCCAACCGGGCGTGGGCGCGAAGTCTCCCTCAAAAACAGGATTGAGTTGCACCATTACCGACCGGCGGGCCAGACCCCTTTGATGAGGGGAACGACGAGTCAGGTCGAGCTTCGCGGCGAACTCGGCTTTGTCCCCCGGCGCAATCGTCCGTCCTTGCGGTTCGAGTTTCAGGCAACCGCACGTTGTTTGAAACCGGGAGATGGCTCGAGGCAAGCTGCCGAGGTTCTCAATCGTCAGCCGGAACGTGTACTGAGGCGTTTCCCAGACTTCACCGATGTCGAGCGATTGCGGATCAATGTACAATCCGTTGACCGTTGGCGGCGCTGCTTGATGCTCCTGTTGCTTTAACTTGGTGGCAGAGAGAGCGCCGAGATGATACGCCGCCACGCTTGCAGTGGGAGCTATCAGTAGGAACACACCCCAATGCTTCCACCTCGCTGCTCGCCTCACGGTTGCGACCTCCGTCCCAACGCTGTTGACGGGATGAGGGATGAGGGATGAGGGATGAGGGATGAGGATAGCACAGACTTGTCTATCCAGTCAAGATCAACTCGCCGACTTTTTCAAATTTCTTGGTTTAGCTCGCCATTCGTCCCCTCGAATTGCCCTGCCTCAATACGCAATGACTTGGCGGGTCAGATAATCGGATAGCGTCAGCGCGATGAGGATGGCGAACCAAAACAGGCCAGCCAGCACCGCCAGCCACGACGCCTTCGAGCTGTGCAGCAGGTGCATGAAAAAAAGTCCGACCAGCGACGCCTTGACGACGCCGATAAGCACGCCGACTGTCGTGTGCCAGGCACCTAGTTCCAAAAACGACACGAAAACCGTCACGAGCGTCAGCGCGATGAGCGCGGCGAAGACGGTGTAATAAGTCCGCGTTTGCGTGATGGGTTCGGACATAACGCCTCCTAGAAGTGCAAATCCGTTACATGGTGAGTGCCGGTCAAGTACAGCAAGGGCAGTAGAAAAATCCACACGATGTCCACGAAGTGCCAGTACAAGCCGATAACCTCGACGGGCATGTAACGAACAGGTGTCAGCAGGCCCTTGCGCGCCTCGACCACCAGCCAAATCAGCAGCCCCATGCCGACGATCATGTGGGCGGCGTGCAGACCGGTCATGATGTAGTAAAATACCAGCATTAGCTGGACGCGCTGCGGATGGACCGGCCCCTCGGTTCCTTCCACTTTCGTCCACTCGCTCGGATCGAAAGCGAGTCCGGGCACCAAGTTTTCCACGTAGTCCTTGTAATATTCCACCACTTTGAAACCCAGGAACATCCCACCCAACAGGATCGTAAGCAGCAGGCAAGTCAGCAACATTTGCCGTCGGCCGACGCGGGTGGCGTGAACGGACAGGGCCATCGTCAAGCTGCTGGACAAGAGGACGATGGTATTAATGGAGCCGATAAGGATGTTGAGCCTGGCGCTGGCCGCCTCGAAGTCCGCCGCATAGCGGAGACGGTAGACCGCATAACAGGTGAAGACCGCGCCGAAGATCAAGACCTCCGTCGCTAGAAACATCCACATGCCGAACGTCGCGGTCTCGCGCTGCTGCTCCAGACTGGCGAAATGATGAGCCAGGATTGTAGGTCCGGCGTGCCGAGCCGGACCAGCCGGTGCCGCTCGGCTCGCGGCACCTACCGATTCGTTAGTGGACACCGGCGGACTCCTCCATCGAGTATTCGTAAGGTCCCGTGGTGACGATGGGCGTCTCGTCGAAATTGTGCGTTGGCGGCGGCGACGGCGTTTGCCATTCCAGCCCGGTCGCGCCCCACGGGTTCGGCCCGGAGGGCTTGCCCGCGTACAGCGACCAAAACAGATAAAACAGCGGCAACACATAGCCGACGGCCAGGATCGACGCCCCTGCCGACGACATGACGTTGAGGACCTGGAATTCCGGCGGATAGACGTGGTAGCGCCGCGGCATGCCCAGGTAGCCCAGCACGAACTGCGGCAAAAACGTCAGGATGAAGCCAACGAAAACAATCAGCGCCGCCAACTTGCTAAGAAAGTCCGAGTACATGCGGCCGGTCATTTTCGGCCACCAGTAATGTAGCCCGGCCATGTAGCCCATGACCGCGCCGCCCACCATGATGAAGTGGAAATGGGCGATGATGAAGTAGGTATCGTGGACGTGCATATCTACGCCGAGGGCAGCCAGGAACAAGCCCGTCAGTCCGCCCATCGTAAACAGAGCGATGAATCCTAGAGCGAACAGCATGGGCGTCTCAAAGGCGATGGAGCCTTTGTAAAGCGTGGCCGTCCAGTTGAATACCTTGACCGCCGACGGCACCGCCACCATGTAGCTGAGGGCAGAGAAGATCATTGCCGAGTAGACGGACTGCCCGGCCACGAACATGTGGTGCGCCCACACCAAAAAGCCGAGCACCGCGATGCCGATACTCGACCAGACGATGAAGACGTAGCCGAAGATGTGCTTGCGCGAGAAACAGGTGACGATTTCGCTGACAATACCCATTGCCGGCAACAGCATAATGTAGACGACAGGGTGCGAATAGAACCAGAACAAGTGCTGAAACAAGACCGGATCGCCGCCCAGTTCGGGGTCGAAGATGCCGATGCCCCAGGCGCGTTCGACGCCGACGAGGATCAACGCCATCGCCAAGACCGGCGTGGCCAAAATCAGGATGACGCTGGCGGCGTAATGCGCCCACAGAAACAAGGGCATCCGCCACCATATCAGACCGGGCGCTCGCATCGTGTGCATGGTGGCTACGAAATTCAATCCAGTCATGATTGAAGAGAAACCGGATATGAAAATTCCGATCATCGTCGGAAGGACGTTCGTGCGGGCATATTTCGAACTGAAGGGTGTGTAGAACGTCCAGCCGGTATCGACGCCGCCGGCGAGGAGCGCCCAGAGAGTAATGATGGCGCCGATGGTGAAGACGTACCAGCTGAGCAAGTTGATTTTGGGGAAGGCCAGATCGCGGGCGCCAATCATCATGGGAACCAGGAAGTTTCCCAGCACGGTTGGCACGACGGGGACAAGGAAGAACCACACCATGATGATGCCGTGGGCCGAAAACAGCTTGTTGTAAGTATCAGCCGGCACCAGGTCGCCGGTGGGAGTCATCAAGTTAAGTCGAATCACCGTTGCCGCGGCCCCGCCGATGAAAAAAAGGATCGTGACCGTAACCAGATAAAGAATTGCGATGCGTTTATGGTCGGTGGTGAACAGCCACGATCGCACGCCGAACGCGACGTTCAAATAATTCTCGCCGGGCGCGCGTGGCGGCCGAGGCTTGGCTTGTGGAATGAAACCCGTGGTGATGGCGCTGCTCATGGCTGGCTGCTCTTTCCTTGCGAGGGAGAAGTCGGAACGGCTTGGCGCGGCTTGGGATTGCCGCCGGGCGGGACTTTCGGGGCATCCAAGGGCGGCGACGCTTCCTCGTTGCGCACCGGAGTCTGCCCCGGCTTGAGCGATTTGATGAAGGCAAGGAGCTTGATCAATTCTTCCTCGTTCGCCTGTCCTTTGAAGGTTGGCATGATCGGCTCCCAACCCTGCACGACCTTGGCCTCCGGATACAGAATCGATTCGCGGAGATAGGCATCGTCGGCCACGACCGCGCGGCCATTGTTCAAGGTAACGGTTCGTCCGTACAACCCTTCGAGCACCGGGGCGCGGGCCTCGGCATTGGCGCTATGGCAGGTGACGCACTGGAATTTGAGGAATAGCTGCCGGCCCTGGTCGGCCAGCGATCCCGTGGCCGCCTGGCTGCCTAGCCAGTTGCGGAACTCCTCGCGCTCCATGACGATGACCGTGCCGACCATGTTGGCGTGACTTGTGCCGCAGTATTGCGCACAGAACAGGTGATAACGGCCAACCTTGGTCGGGTGAAACCACGTCTGCACGTAGCGGCCGGGTATCACATCGATCTTGGTGCGGAAGGCGGGCACAGAGAAATCGTGGATCACATCTTCCGAAGTCAGTGTCAACTTGACCGGTTGATCGACGGGGATGTGCAGCTCATTGATTTCACGCTGGCCTCCGGGATGTTGAATCTTCCACATCCACTGCTTGCCGACGACAAAAATCTCGGGAGCGTCCGGCGGGGGCAAGGCCACGGAGGTATAAACACTTGCCCCCCAAATAAACATGATGAAGAAGACGAACAGCGGCGAGATGGTCCAGAACCATTCGAGTTTATTGTTTCCCTCGATGCGTGGGGTGCGCTCATCCTCGGCCCGGCGGTGATACTTAAAGGCGAAGAACAGCACCAATCCCGCGATCAAGACGGCCATCGTCCCGCAGACGGCGCAGAGGAAGAAGAACAGCGCATCCACGTGCTGCGCCGTGGTGGAGGCCTGCTCGGGAAACAGTGGTACTTCGGCAAACATCATGACATGCCCATCCCATCGTTTATCCGCGACCCGAAGGGGAGCGCGTCGGGCGCGCTCCCCTTCGGGTCGCGGATAACTTTCCGCCACTCACGCCGCCACACGACAAACAACACCGATCCCAATACTAGGACCGTGACCACTCCCGCGGCGCGAACGATGTTCAACGCCGTCATGGTGTATTTGCCCGTGTCCGGATCGTAATAAAAGCAGGACAGCACGATGCGATCCGTGATCGGCGTGCCGATTTTGTGTTCCGATGCTTCCTCCAATCCCAGGCGAAGATCGCGCGCGAATGTCTTGTCCGCAAGGCCCAGGAAATAGCGAGACACCTTGCCCTGTGGCGTCAGAATCACAATGCAAGCGGGATGCGCGAAGAGATCGTTCTTGGGGTCATAGCGAAATTGGAAACCGATCGCATTAGCAACGCGCAGAATGGACTGTTGCCGTCCGGTCAGGAAGTGCCAGCCTTGGTCCATGTTCGGCAGACGATACTCCTTCATGTAGGATTCCTTCTTCGCTGCCGCCTGTTCCGGCGTCTCGCGGTCATCGAAGCCGACCGTGACAACATTCATGGATTCGCCGAGTTCCCAAGAAGTCCGCTTCCGTACATCCGTCAGCCCGCTCGCCAGATCGTTCAGTACTTGAGTGCATAATTTGGGACATTTGTAGTAGGCCATGACGAGAATGGTCGTCTTGCCGGCCATGCACTCGCCGAGCGTGACGGCCTGCCCTTGCTCATCGCGGAATTCTGCGTCAAGCGGAACTTGCGAATCAAGTTTTTGACGCAGGCTAACCTCGCGGAGTATCGGCGGCGCATCGCTCTCATCGGCCAGCGCGCCAGACTGCAGCGCGAGCAAGGCCAGCACAGCGGCCAGCACCCTCGTTCCCACGCGGAGCGTGGGAACGCACGTCCGGCCGCTCCGCGGCCTGTCCCACGCGAGACCCAGACGCGACGCGGAGCGTCGCCAACAGGTGTTCCCACGCCGAGCGTGGGAACGAGAGCGTATCTGCTGCATCATCGTTTCCCTCCGCTTTCCTTCGGTCGCTTACGCTCCCGGCCCTCTTTCGTCGAACCGAGTTTCTTGGAACGTAACACTTCCTCCATCGCTTTCTCGACGGGGATGTGAACGATTTCCTTATCGCGGTCGATCCAGCCGTAACGCTCTGATTGCACTTCGGCCCACTCGCGCGATGCGGCGATACTTCGCGGTTCGACCTTGAGGATTTCACCATTGAGAGTCCGAGTGGTCTCCGGAAGCTCTGGCTCCAGCTTTTTCAACTCGGCCTTAACCGGCGGATAGGTCACGGAAGTGACGACGCCGAGACCTCCGCCGGTGCCTCCGGGCATGTAGTAAGCGATGGTCACGCGCTGCCCCTCGCGTAGCTGGAATAGCCGAGCCTTCTCGTTGTCGATGCGGATGCGAACATCAACAGAGGTATAAAACCGCTTTTCGTCCCCGTCGTCGGTGCGGAGTACGAGTAAACTGCTCTCGCGCTCGATACCTTCGAGGTGCGGGCCAGGCACGTTGTCCACGCGCTGGCCGAGCGGCCGTGTTGTTTCTTCCGGGGCTAGCTCGGAGACGCGGCCTGTCGGTATGGCGTTGAATTTCTCAAGTCCGCCAAGCAGCCACCAGAGGATTATCTGCACCCCAATGACAATCGCGGCCAAGCAGACGCCGACCCAGATGACGAGCCGGAAGTGGAATGCCTCGCTCTCATGAGCAACACCGGGAGTGCGCTCATGGTCTTCCGTTCGCTCGCGCTGCTGGCTCGTAGGATCGGCCGCCGGCTGAATATGTTCACTCATTGCGCAGCGCCTCCGCTAGGTACGGATCCTTCCACGGCAACAACGGCCGGCTCCTCAGTTGGCCGGCGAACCACCAGACGCACAGGCCGCCCACCGCGATCCATGCTGCAATATCGATCAGCCAATAAAAATACGCGCCCGTGTGGTTGAGCGGCGGCTCAATCCACCAAAATAGATCGATGAAGCGCATAATCATCAGTCCACCCGCAACGGCCAAGAGACGCCGGCGATGTTCCTTGATGTCGCGCAGCAAGAGCAGCATGAAGGGCACGGCGAAATGGACGAGGGCAATGAAACTGACGACGAATTGCCAGCCGCCCCGGCTGCGGCGCAGATACCACGGATTTTCTTCCGGTAGATTGCCCACCCAAATCAGCAAGAACTGCGAGAACGACATATAAGCCCAGAACATGACGAAGGCCAAAAGCAAACTGCCGAAATCGCGCATGTGCGGTGGATGGACCGAGCCGGCGAAAGGCGGTCGATCGGACAACAGAAGGAACACAGTCAGGGCAAAGGCGTAGCCGTTGAGCAATTGGCCGACCGCGAACATGGCGGGGAAGATCGTCGAGTACCACTCCGGCTCGAGCGACATCACCCAGTCGATGGACGCGAACGTGATGGTCAAAGCGTAAACGACGATTCCGGGCGCGCCGAGCGTTTCGCAGCGTTCCAGAAGTCGGCCGTTGGCTCCCTCATCTTGCAGCCGCGACCAGCGGCGGAACTGATACGCCATGCCAATCCAGCATGCGAAAAAGAGGATGGCCTTGACGGTTACGGCCGGAGCGCTGAGCCAGATGGCTTTGAAACGCAACCTTTCTTCGGTATGAATTGGCAACCATTTCCCATATTCATAGACCGCCGGCAGAGCGAGGATCAAGGGGATGAACAGCACGGCCAACAGGAAAACCAAGCTGGCCGACGCTTCCAGGATGCGCCGCAGAAGCAGTCCCCAGGCGCCGCCGGTGACGTATTGAAGCATGAGAAAAACCAGACCGCCCAACGCCGTGCCGAGCCAATAGCTGTATCCAACCAGGTAGGAGACGCAGATTTGTTTTAGTCCTTCGTCGGGATGAATCAGCCAGTGCATCAGCCCAAAGACGACGAAGGCGGCCGCGCCGCCGGCGGCGGCTAGCAAGGCGGTGCGGCGCACTCGGTCCCACTCGGCCGGCGTCACTTCGCCGCGCTGGGTCATCTCTACACTGGCGGCCGGAGTGATGGCATGGCTCACGGTTGCTTCTCCTTGGGCGGCAATTTGGCTCGAACCTTCTCTCGCTCGTCGGCCGGCAAGTCTTTCAGCGGCATCCACTGGCTGAGCTGCAAAACGCGAATGTACGCGGCGATCTTCCAGCGATCTTCTGGAGTCACTTGGCTGGAGTAATCGGGCATTCCGCCGAATCCGCGGGTGATGACCTCGTAGAAATAGCCAATCGGCACTTCGCGCAACCGCGCTTTTTGGCCGCGCCGCTCGAAACCGCGCGAGTAATCCAGGTGATAATTGGGCGGCGGCAAATAGCCGCGCTCGACGATCTTGCCGTTGCCGGTGCCGAGGGCATCGTGACAAACGGAACAATAGATGTTGAAACGATCGCGTCCGCGCTCCAGCGCCGTTTTGTCGATGGGGATGGGAGCCATTTCGACATAGTCGGCGACGCTGGGTCCGGTGAGAAACGGCAGTGCGGAGAGTGGGTTCGTCGCCGGATCGCTAATCAGGGCGACGGCGCGAACGGCATCGGCGAAATCGTGACTGCGGCGATAGACCGTAAGCGATGGTTTAGCGCTTTCACGGCCGCGCCAGGGAACGGTACCTTCAACTAGAGGCCGCGACGCCCGGCCATCAGAAAAGAAATCGGTTCGCTCTAACGGCCGGTAGGATGGCTGGCGCGCCATCTCTTGCTGACAGCCTATTGCAAGTGAACATATCACCATCAACAAAATCCGAAATCCGATACCCGAAATCCGAAAGAAATCTGAAAATCGAAATCGAGAATGATCAAACAGACTCCTTAGCTGCGCGTTCTGACCTTCCCACAGAAACTCCTCTTTCGGTTTTTGATTTTCGGATTTTTTTCTGCATTCTTTCGGATTTCGGATTTCGGATTTCGGATTTCTCATTGCGGCACCTCCGACACTTCGCGGGGGTTGAGCCCCGATAGGAAATCCTTGGTCGCCGTGCGATCGAAGCGCGGATCGATGCATTCGATGCAGAGAAAGAAGGCATCGCGGGTCGCCCGACTGAAGCGCGGCACGTGAAAGAGCGGATGATACGGCATGGGCAAGCCGCATAACGCCAACAATCCCAATACCGCCGTCAACGACGCGATCAACACAGTCAGCTCGAACGTCACGGGGATCCACGACGGCCAGCTGTTGAGCGGCCGGCCCGCCACGTTGATGGGATAGCTGATGACCGCGCAGTAATACTGCAAGGCGAAGCCGGAGAGCGCCCCGACAATGCCGCCGATCAAAATCAGCATCGGCATCCTGGTGCGATGAAAACCCAGCGCTTCCGGCAGGCCCTCGATCGGAAACGGGGCATAGGCATCCATGCGCCGGTAGCCGGCCTCATACGCGGAGCGTGTAGCTTGCACCAGCGCCGTGGGGCTGTCGAACTCGGCAAGCAGGCCGTAAATTCCGGGGTTTGTGTCCATCAGCTTTTCTCCGTCGTTACCTCGCCCGTCTCCTTCGATTGCGCCAGCAAGGTTTGCATCTCCGCGATCGATATCATCGGCAGCAAGCGAATGAACAGAAACATCAGCGCCAGGAAGAAGCCGATCGTACCGAGATACATGGTCCAATCCCACACGGTCGGCGAATAATTCCCCCACGACGACGGTAAGTAATCGCGGTGCAGACTAGTGACGACAATGACGTAGCGTTCTAGCCACATGCCGACGAGAACGATCAGGGAGACGAGAAACAGCCAGGGCGGATTGTTGCGGACCCTCTTCAGCCACAGAAATTGAATGGCGCCCACGTTGCAGGCAAGTAATGCCCAATAGTAGACCGCGTAAGGTCCAAACATGCGGTTGACCTGGCTGAACTTCTCATAGATGCTGCCGCTGTACCATCCCATGAATGCCTCGATGCCGTAGCCGTAGCCGACGATGAGACCGGTCGCCAGCATCACCTTGGCCGAGTTTTGCAGGTGCCTCATGGTGATGAAGTCTTGTAGGCCGTAGAACGCCCGTAGCGGGATGGCCAACACTAGCACCATTGCGAAGCCAGAATAGATGGCTCCGGCGACAAAGTAGGGTGGAAATATCGTTGAATGCCAGCCGGGCAGAATAGCCACGGCGAAATCGAAGCTCACCACCGTATGCACGGACAAGACGAGCGGCGTCGCCAAAGCCGCGAGGATCAGGTATGTCATTTCGTAGCGTTTCCAGTGGTACGCCGAGCCGCGCCAGCCCATCGCCATGATTCCATAGATGATCTGCACGAAGCGATTGCGGGAGCGATCGCGCAGGGTGGCCAGGTCGGGGATGAGGCCGACGTACCAAAACAAAAGCGATACCGTGCCGTAGGTCGATACGGCGAACACGTCCCAGACGAGGGGGCTGCGGAATTGCGGCCAGATTCGCATTGTGTTGGGATAAGGCAATAGCCAATAGAAGAACCACGGCCGGCCCATGTGAAACAGGGGAAACAGGCCGGCGTTGGCGACGGCGAACAGCGTCATGGCCTCGGCGAAGCGGTTGATCGACGTTCGCCACTTCTGATGCAAGAGCAGCAAGATGGCCGAGATGAGCGTGCCGGCATGGCCGATGCCGATCCACCACACGAAGTTGATGATGGCGAATCCCCATGCCACCGGTACGTTGATACCCCAGACGCCGACGCCGCGGAATAGCAGCCAAAAAATCGTGTACAGCAGCAGCATCGTGAGGGCGAAGGAGATTGCGAAGCCGAGCAACCAGGCGCGCGGCGTCCGCCGCGTCAGTGTGATGGAGCTGATCTTTTCGGACACGGAGCGGAATGTGTAGCCCGGCCCCATGACGGGCGGAACGCCGTCGCCGCTCAGTGGGGGCGTCGTCTCGCTGGTCGCATGTTTGGATGCCGCAGTTTCCGGCTGCATGGATTGCTACTCTCCTTGCTTGCGCTGCGGGCTGGTTAGTTCGGGATTCGGGTTGCGCAACGCCGCCAAGTAGGTTGTCCTCGGCATCGTGTTCAGTCCGGCCAGCAGGGCGTAGTTGGTCGGCTCCTCCTTCCACTGGTAGACGACGCTTTCTTTGTTGTTGAGGTCGCCGAAGATGATAGCGCCGGCCGGGCATACGGCCTGGCACGCCGTCATTAAATGCCGATCCTCGATGCGCCGGCCCTCGCGCTCCGCCTCGATGTCGGCGGCTCGGATGCGCTGCACGCAGTAGGTGCATTTCTCCATGACGCCGCGCGAACGCACCGTCACTTGCGGGTTGTTCATCAGTTTCAAGCTGCTCGTCGCGAAGTCGGCGAATTGCAGGAAGTTGAAGCGCCGCACCTTATATGGGCAGTTGTTCGAGCAATAGCGCGTGCCAACACAGCGGTTGTAGATCATGTCGTTGAGTCCATCGTGGCTATGCACGGTGGCGCCAACGGGACAAACAAGCTCGCAGGGGGCTTTCTCGCAGTGCATGCACGGCACCGGCTGAAAGTGAGCTGAGACCTGGTTTGGATCGAACGGTTCGCCCCCGTAATAGCGATCGATGCGCAGCCAGTGCATCTCCCGACCGCGTGTCACTTCCTCCTTGCCGACGATGGGAATGTTGTTTTCCGATTGGCAAGCGACGACGCAAGCGCTACATCCAGTGCAGGTAGTCAGATCGATCGCCATTGCCCATTGATAGCCTTTGCTCGGCTTCTTGCCCGGTTCGCCGAGCTGCTTGGTCGCTTCCTCGAATTCCTTGTCGGCATCTTTGTAAAGCGTCAGCGGGATGAGTCGATTCTTGTCGGGATCCTTTTTCCGCTCTTCTTCCAGCTTTGCTTCGGCCCGGCCTCGGGGTTGAGGTCCGGGAATCTGCGCCAGTACTTCGGGCTTTTCCGCTTCTCCAGCCGTTAGCTCATCGGCGAAGTAAGGATGATCGCGGAAATGTGCCAATGAGGAAGAACGGATGGGGGCGCGTTCTTCCATGTTGTGGTGCATTTGCGTGCAGGCCAGCACATGCGTTTCGCCGGGGACTCGGCGCGCCTCGGCGCCTTGATCGAACCAGGGGTATGCATTGGTACGGAGAAAATAGGCGTTGAAGCCGACGCCACCGGCGACTTGGCCTCCGCGCGAGCGTCCGTGGCCAAGATGGACAGTGACGGCGTCCTCGGCATGGCCAGGTTGAATCCAGATCGGCGCCTTGATGCTACGGCCACGGTAAGTTAACTCGATCACGTCCACGATGGCTTCGCCATGTTCGCCGCCGCTAGATCCAGGCCGGCCCGAAGCATCGCGGATATTGTCGGCATAGGCAATGCCGAGTTTCTTCGCCGTATTGGGACTTACGATAGCGGCATTGTCCCAGGTGATTTTCGTTACCGGCTTGGGCAATTCTTGCAGCCAACCGTTGTTGGCGAATCGGCCATCGAACAGCGTCGGATCGGGGTGGAAAATGATCTCCATACCCTTCGTGGCGTTCTGGGCTGGTTCGGCCTTCGCTACTCTTTCCGCCCAATCGGCTTTCGGTGTTAGATTGCGATTCTCGAATGCGGTTCCCGCGACAAGCCCCTCTTGCAGAGATTGCCGCCAGAACTCCTCGAAGCTGCCGGATCGCTTTTGTTGCTTCCACCACTCGCGCCAATGTTCCTTAACGATCTCCAATCCGCTGCGCTCCGGCGATTCAGTGAAAGCAGCCAACAACTCGTGGACAGTTCGGCCGGAGTATAACGGCGCGATGAGCGGCTGAATGATGCTCGCCGTGCCATCATAGGCACGGCCATCGCTCCAACTCTCCAAGTAGTGCGCTGCCGGAACGTGCCAATCGCACAGGGCCGCGGTCTCATCCTGATACAGACCAAGATGAACACGCAACGGCACTTTCCTTAGCTGCTCAGCGAAATGGAGATCAACCGGAGCGGTATAGACGGGATTGCCGCCAAGGACAACGAGCAGTTTGACGCGGCGCTCGGCCATGTCCTTGACCAGCTCCGAAATCTGTTGGCCGTGATCAACCGGCTTCGCCTCGATGGGCGACGTGTACTTCACAGTTTGGCCGGCGTTCTTGAGCTTGTGATTGAGGGCATGAACGAGAGCATGCAGGCTGGGCGGATGATGATCTCCGGCTAGTATCAGGGACTTTTCCGCGTGTTCCGTCAAATCTTTCGCCAACGGCTTGAGCCAACGACGCGCCTCCTCCGGCAGTTCGGCTTCGGCATCCCTAGTGTTCGTCGGCACTTCTAGCTCGGCGGCGAGCGCGAGGGCGAACATCTCGATTTGCGTCGGACGGAGGGCAAGGCGATGATCGGCCACACCGCCGGTGTTGCTCATGCCGCATTCGACCGCATAGAGGCGATTCATCTGGATTTCATTCACCGGAGGGTTGTCATCCCCCGCTCGCCGAGTGCGAACACGGCGGCGACTGGAGAAATCGCGTGTATAACGCAGTGTACCCGGCCCGGCCATCAGGAAATCAGCGTCGAGAGACAGAACCACGTCGGCTTTCGTGAAGTCGTAGTACGTATTGACATAGTCGCCGAAAGCCAGCTTGGCGCCCTCGAGCACGTTGGAACGATTGGCAGGTTCGTATTGGACCCACTTCGCCTTCGGGAAGAGATCCTCACCGAGCAATTCCTTCAATTGAGCGGCCAAGGTCGGCGAACTGACGGTCTCAGTGAGGAAATACAACCCTTCCCCGCCCTGGTTCTTCAGCTTGTCCAGTGCACCGCGCAGCGCGGACAGCATTTCGTTCCAGGCTCGCGGTTGGCCACGATAGGTCACGCCCTGCGAGCGGTCGGGATCGTACAGGCCGAGGATGGATGCCTGCATGAACGAGTCGCTAGAGCCGACTTCGGCATCGTGCTGGAGTCCGGGGGGGCTGGCAGGGTGAAGAGGATTGCCTTCGATCTTGGTGGGCCGCCCCTCGTGGCTCTCGACGAGCACGCCCGTAACGACGCCGCCGAGCGGCATGGCCGTGGCGAAGTACAGTTTCTTTCCCGGCACGATCTCTTCTGGCTGCCGCACATAGGGCATAATCTTCTCGCGCGGCGCCGGCTGCGTCGAACAGCCGTTCAGCCCCATCAGCGCCAACGATGCGCCCATCAACGTAAGAAAACGCCGCCGCGTCACGGGGTTGGTCCATTCCGACGCTTGCTCGTGAAATTCGCGGTGTAGCATCTCCTGGAACTCAGGCGTGGCCAGGTATTCCTCCAAGCTGCGCCAGAATCGGCGGCCTTCCGAATCCACTGCCATGATGGTCCTCTTGCAATGCCGAGCCACGATGTAGAGCCACGACCGTAAGGGAGCCGTGAAAGCAACTGCTCCCTCACGGTCGCGGCTCTCCATCAACGATGGCACGTTGAGCAACTGGTCAATTCGTGCGGCGTCCGCACTTTGTATTCCTGCAACAACTGCTGGCCGAGCGACATTTGATTCTCGGCCCTCCAGCTCATGTTGAATATCTCCGACCTTGGCCGTAGATGATTTTCCGGATTGCGATGGCACTCCAGGCACCACTCCATCAGCAGCGTGTTTTCCTGATACGTCAGCGGCATTTCATCGATGCGGCCATGACAGGAGGCACAGCCGACCCCCTTGGCGACGTGAATGCTGTGATCGAAATAGACGAAGCCGGGCAAGTTATGCACGCGCTCCCACGGGATCGATGCCCCGGTACGATAGCTTTCGCGTACGGGTTCGAGCATGGAGCTGCCGGTCCAAATCTGTTGATGGCAATTCATGCAGGTCTTGGTCGGCGGAATCCCGGCGAACGACGACGTTTCAACGGAAGTATGGCAATAACGGCAATCGATGCCCAGCTGGCCGACGTGGTGAGCGTGGCTGAACGGCACTGGCTGGACGAAGGCGAGATGCGATTCGGTGACGTAAGAGGAGCGATAGAAAATCGCGGCGAACCAGCACAGCCCGGCGACGATGAAGACGGCGCCGAAGATCGTCACCTTGGAGATGGTGTTGAAGCTTCGGTGAAAAATTTGGGGCATCGATGTCGCCTCACCCGGTGCTGCGGGCGAAAACCCCCGCTCATTGATCTATGAACCCATCCGTCGCGGAGCAACGGCACGCCCTCGTTCCCACCTCCGCGTGGGAATGGGGAGAAAAATGCAAATGATGTGCCAACGGATTGTCAGAGATGTGTAGGACTCCGAGCGCAAGAAAATAGCAGAGATCCTGCATGGCCAATAACGGAATGGCGGGGGGAGTTCTCGATTCTGAGATTCGCCCTTCCACTGCTGAGAGCGAGGAGGGGACTCGATAGGTCACCTTGTCACCGTGTCACCCTGTCACCTCGTCATCATCACTGGCCGCGTGAGGCGGTGCCGTGGCGGGATGCGGCGATGCAGGCACCCTCGGGCAATGGTCGGCCCGCGACAACGATGTCACGCTCGTGCATGTAATCACGCAGCTTGCGGTACAACGGAAAGCTGTCGGGATAAACGCACAGCGTCACGGCCGTGGACGCCGGTTCAATGCTGTCAATGATGCGGCGGAATTCCGAGCCGGGAGAAAGAGCTTGCTCTACCGTCTCGCCGCGACGAAGATCGACAGGCTCGATTTCCCACGATAGCCCAACTTTGCCGGAATAGGTATCGATCTCCGCCGTATAGCGCATGCGGAAAGGGCCGACCTGCTCGGTGATGTTCGAATAGTGGTCCGAGCCGCGTAGTTTCTCGCTGCCGCTCAGAGCGCTTTCGATCTCGGTCATGAACTTGCCATAGTCGATAAAGGAAATCCTTCCGTAGCGACACTCGAACAGCAGTTCTTCTGACTGCAACGGATGGCTGACCGGCACACGATAGCGCAGCGTCTGCTTGTTCGACGGCGCTTTGCGTAACGCCTCGATTTCTGCAACGACGCGTATGCTCCGTTCGCGGATCTCTTCCAGCGATAAGGCGGCGTTGCGCGCCGCTTGTGCGTCTTGCCGTGACTTCGACTCAACATTCTTTCGTTCCGTATCAACCTGCTGAACGTGTGCGGTCAGACGGGCCAATTCCTCGGCGGTCAAGGTGCTGTCCTGCCGAAGTTTCTGCCATTCCTTGAGCTGCTCGAGCAAATGGGCCTGCGCCTCTGCCAGTTCGCGGCGCTGTCGTTCCAACTCCGGAGCGAGTGGATCTTTTGGATCGGGCAACTCGGCGATTTCCTCGTGCGTCAGGGCCGGCGGGGCGGTTGGGACGACGGCCTTATAGGAACGCGCTCCAACCCAGGCGACAAGAATGAGGCGGAGAATGATGCCGACCACGTTGGCGACCACGTCGAGAAACGAGTCGAAGCTGAATTCGATTTCGCGGACTTTACGTCGTCGTCGGATCATAACTTGAATCTCTTATGAACCGCCAAGCCGCCAAGGACGCCAAGAAAAGAAAGAGAAAAAGAGAAAACCTTTCGCTTTGTCTTCTTTTTTGCTTTTTCAGTCTTTTATTCGTGATGTTCGTGTGATTCGTAGTGGTCTCTCATTCCGTGCTTGGCGTCCTTGGCGGCTTGGCGGTTCAATTCATGAACTCACGGAACAGCGCCGGTGACGATGCCGATTACATCGTCGTCGGCATCCAGGTTGCGGCGCGTTTTTGGCACCGGCAGTACCTCCAGGGCCGGATAAACCGTTAAAAAAGTGCGGATGTGTTCGGGCCGCACTAGCAGGCACAATTGCGGATGATACGGCGGCTCGCCGGGGCGGCGCGAGGACTGGCGGCGTTCGATCATTTGGTGGATCGCTTTGATTAATGGATTGCCAGCAGGATCGCTCATGGCCTGAGCCACCGTGAAAGTCCGTTGCGAGGGATAAAGCATGAGATCGCCGGCGCGGCATTCGAGATAGATGGTCCAATCGCGTCCGCCATGGACCCAAGCCGGCCGCGGGGCTGCTAGCCGTCGCTGCGGCGGCGCAAACGAGGGAGTCGGTGCGAAACGATTCATGGCCGCCGATTGCGAATCTCCACTCTCCCCCCCTCCGTTGCCATTGCCTAGGACCACCCGGACGCGCGGCTGCCCTCGATTGCCGTCCGGCCCCTCTGGTGGTTGTTCCTCAGCGGATGCGGACGAAGGCGGAGAGGCGGTACGCGGAGGGGGCGTCGGCTTGCCGGTTAACGGATCAATGAAAATCACTGCGTCGGAAGAACGACCGCTGATAACTGGCCCTGGTGCTCCCGTCGCGAGTTGTCCACTGGGACCGGTTCCACTGTTGCTCGGTGTTCCGGCTGAGGGGACACCCGAACCTTGTGTGTTTGAGCCGCCTCCTCCATTGATCTGCGTTCCGGTGTTGGAGACGATTGACCCCTGCATGCTCGTATTGGGACCATTATTGAATTGTGTTCCGGCAGGTGATCCGATTGTCCCTTGCGCGCTCGGCGTTGCTGTGCCGCCTAGGCCCGCAGTCCCTCCGCTGGCGTTGGCTCCTTGCATGTGTGTATCCCCGCCATTGTTAGCGCGTGCGATAAGGTAGCGTCCCTCGGCGGATTGCCCCGTCGCCAGCGTGGATCCAGGGATTCCCGATCCCCCTGTTCCACTTGCTGACACGCCGTCACCCGAAACGCCATTCCTGTATGGACCGGTTCCCGCAATCGCTCCACGTCCCGCGCCGCCCCCCGGATAGCCATCCCCCGAGCCGGACGAAAGCGCTCGCGGCCGGCCGAGTCCCGGCAAGTCCGAGGTGGTATCAGTCGGCGAACCACCACCCAAGCCACTGCCCTCGCTCGAATAGCCAATTCCGCCACCGCTGCCCTCGAGCGAGGGTGGCATGGCCGAGGGATGCCCGCGCCCGTTGCCGCGAGCTAAGCCGATCCCCACCCCGCCTGAGCTTGCGGTGGTTCCCCTCACTCCATCAGTCCCATACGGGGATTGGGAACTCACGTAAGTATTTCCTTCACTCCCAGAGGAAGCCTGTGCGCCCGCGGTGAAGCCCTGCTTCGCGGACCCACTCGATGCCGAAGGATACGAGCGAAGCAATGGATCGCGGAGCGGGTTCCCGCGCGGAGCTTGGGAGCCAGGATCCCCCCCACCCGGATAGCCCGCAACTCCTCCAAGAACACCAGCGCCACCAGGCCCACTTGGACCCCCAGAACCCCCAGCAGCACCGTAGCTCCCCGGGCTGCCAGGACCACCGGGACCATTGTCCCCTATACTGCCAGCCATCCCTGATCCAGCTCCGCCGGGACCACCTCCGGTGTTGCTCTTGGGTGAACCCGGTTGGTTCGTTCCCCCTCTCACCCAGCCGCCAGTCCCGCCGGACTCGCCGCCGCGGAAACCACGAGCTCCGCTTGCCGAAACGCCTCCTCCATCGCCGGTCGGGGGCATACCCAGCGGACGACTGGTTAATCTTGGAGTGGAACCAGTGGCGGTTGGAGGGGAAGTTGAGGGAACA
Organism: Gemmataceae bacterium; assembly: GCA_035653735.1. GTDB lineage: Bacteria > Planctomycetota > Planctomycetia > Gemmatales > Gemmataceae > JAJPHU01. The sequence goes on along the minus strand of DASRBG010000043.1, from coordinate 12,291 downwards.
GGTGTTCTTGTGGCCACCATCCAAGGTTGCTTACTCGGCATTTCATCGTCGGCAGGGAAGTCGAGCACCCAATCGTCATCGATGAATTCGTAGCCGAAGTCGAGAGACTGTCCCTTGAGTGCCGCTTGAAACAAGTGATAAGTGGTGACGCCGCCGGGTCGCAACAACAACAACAGATACGGCGTTTTGTCCACGTTGCCCGGCAATCCGGCTAGCTTTTGATGTTGCTGGGCTATGCGCCGCTCCACCTCAGCTCGAACGTCGTTGGCAGGATCGTTTGAGCCGGGGATAAGCGCGGCGAGCGGCATCGCCTTGCGCTCGGGGTGGAAAATCACTCCATCGGCGGTGCACTCCACGTAGATGGGCCGGCGATTCTCGCCGCGACGGCCATGATAAGGCACAACCGAGAATGTCTTCTGCTCGCGCTGCCGCGACGCTTTCAAGTCTTTCAGGACTTGCTCCATCTGCAATACATCGATGGTCATGCGCCGTAGTACCTGGCTTGATTCCTTGGATCGATTCTCTGTTTGCTTCGCACTGACGCGAAGCGTGCGCAAAAGCTGTTCTTCAGCCTGGAGCCGGCTGCGCTCGTCCTGTGTCTTGCGGCGCAGCTGAGTAGTGGTGTCTTGTTCATAATGTAGGCGGGCGGCGATCGTCTGGAGTTGTTCGCGGATTTTGCGCATCTGCAATTGCATCTCGATCTGCTCGTGCGTCAGTTTCTCATGCAGGGCGTCGCGTTTCCGCTCCCAGGTTGCCTGCGCCTGCTGTTTGAGTCGATCGCGCTCGGCCTGGCGGGCTGTCTCGCTTCGCGCAGCCTCCTCGACCAACCGGGCAGCCTCGCGCTGCGCTCGGGCCTGAGCGGCCTGGTGGGCCTTGCGATCCATGACCAACAGGACGAGGATCAGCGACCCCATGGCGCACAGCAGCACGGCCAGGAAGGGGAACGTCGAGACTTGCAGCTTATGCCGGCGTCCTCTCATGCCGCCTTTCCGGAATTATGGCGCGGCGGAGCCGTTGTCTGCGGCAAGGCACTGGCTCTCGCCGTCAACAGATGGATGGCCGCCGTCAGCGTGTGCAGCGTTTGTTCAAACGCCCCCGCGCCGGCCAGGGCGGCCAGGTTCTGTTGCAAACCGGCCTGCAATTGCAGCAAGTGGTGCTCGCCTTGCTGCAAACCCGCCAGCGCCGCTACTTGCGCAGTCAGTCCGTCGCCGACCCGCCCCAGCGCCACTTGCTGATCGCGCCCATACTCGCGTACCACAGTCGCCAACGCGCCCAATTGCTCGAACAGCCGCGCGCTCTGTTCGAGCGCCTGTTTTTCCAGCCCGGCCAACAGTTGCGAATGCGTTTGCAATGTACCTTTGAGCGCCGCCTCCAAGGCACCGGCCATTTGCTCCTGTTGACGGGCTGACGCGTCGCGCATCCGTCGTTCCTGTTCCGTCAACGCCCGCGCCCACACTTCCGCCTGCCGTTCGACGAGCTGCCCCGTGGCATCAACAAGCACCTGGGTATTTTGACGCAGTGCTTCGACGAACGGCCCACTGTCGCCGGCAATACGTAGGAAGCGATGGGCTAACTGCCGCTCAACCTCGTGATCCACCGCTTCGAGAATGCTCTGCTCGCGCCGCTCGACCAGGAAACTGCAAAACATGGTTATCATGGTCAAGCTGAGGGCCAGTGCTGTTGCGTCAAAAGCGTAGGACAGACCGTCCGTCACCTGGCTCAGATTCTTCTCCAGCACCTCCGGCGTCGCTCCGGCGATGGCGTCAGTAATGCCCAAGACGGTGCCGAGGAAGCCGAGAATCGGGATGGCCCAAGTGATGAAGCGTGTCAGCGCGTAACTGCCCTCCATGAGCACCACATCGCTATCGAGCAGGGCGCGCATCTGATCGTCCAACTCGGCCGCGGAACCGCGCTGGCAGAGGAAATCGAGTATCGCTCGGATACGCTGGGCAAGGAAGGTGCTTTGCAAGCGCCGGGGCAAACGATTCAGGCACGCGCGCAGGTTCGCTGCTTCGCCGACCGGCACGGGTTTGCCGTTCCACGGCGGGAGGATCTCGACCTGGAAAGCGCGGCATTCCAGGAGGCTTTGTAAGAATTTCGCGCCCAGTGCGCTGATCGCACAACAGAATAAAATTAGTTCGACGCCCTCGACGGGACGTTCGATGTAGCGAAAAAGAAACGTATGACGCAATGGTCCCTTGTGAAAGAGCAACAACAGGACGACGGCCAGCGGAACGCCGACGACAAAGGCGGCGAAGTTGGTGCTGGGCCGGCGAACGGCGTCGGCGGAAGCCGGTTTGGCGGAGTTCATGACGGGGCCTCGATCCATGAGGGATGTCCCTTGCGGAAACATCGTCTGTGGGCGGGGGGGAATTGTAACGATTCCGTGTTGGGGTGCCAGACTATTTCGCCGTGGAGGTTAAGGGAATTTAATGAACCGTCAAGACTCCATGAGAAGAGAGAGGAAAAATAGGCATAACGAGTAACAATATTCATCAGCAGTCCACCAATTCGTTTCTCCTTCTTGCCTTGGCGTCGTTGGTGTCCTAGGTGTCCTTTGCAGTTCGGCGGTTTATTCAGTTCGGAATTCGCAGGAGAAGACATGCTCACCGTTCATGTGCGCGTCAGCGATGCGGCCACAGGTCAGCCGACGCCAGTCCGTCTGCGTCTCGTGGATGCCGCTGGGATTTGCCGGATGCCGTTCGGCAGGTTGGCAGAATTTGCCACCGGCCCCGGCGAACATGTCGGCGGACAAGTCCGCCTAGGCAACTCTGCATTTGCTTACATAGACGGCGTTTGCGAAGTCCAGCTTCCTCCGGGTCCCGTCCACGTCGAGGTTTCCAAAGGGCCAGAATACTTGCCCGTTTGCCGGGAAGTGGTCCTGGGTCCAGGAAAAATCGCCCTCCGTTTGAGCATTGAGCGCGCCCTCGATTGGCGTTCGCGAGGTTGGTACGCAGGCGATGCCCGAGCGCACGAGCTGTCGCCTCACGCCGCTCGCCTGGAAGGAGCGGCCGAGGGACTGGATGTTGTGAACCTGCTGGCTGGCGAGCAGCCGCCGCAAGCAGATCGTCCTGGGGCATTTGTCAATTTGCTCGCGTTCAGCGGCACGCGGCCGGCTCTCGAAGGATCGCCCTGCATCGTCGTGAACACTTGCAACACTCACCCGGTTCTTGGCACTGTGGCTCTTTTGAATTGTCATCGGATCGTCTTTCCGTTGCGCTTCGGAGGACCGGATCGTGTGGATGATTGGTCGGTCGCCGACTGGTGCGATCAATGCCACCGAAAGAAAGGCCTAGTTGTTTGGCCGGATTTGCCGCGGCTGACGGCGGAACATCCGCAGGGTGAAGCACTCGCCGCCCTGTTGCTGGGCAAGATCGATGCGTTCGAGATTTGCCGCCTGGGCGATGCCCAATCGACCGCCCTGGCAGACTGGTATCGGTTGCTCGCTTGTGGCCGGCGTCTGCCGCTGATGGGAGCGAGCGGGAAAGACCGCAACACCGTCGCACTGGGCGCCGTTCGCACGTATGCTCGTCTGGAGCCGCAGCACGGATTTAGTTATGGTGCCTGGATTGAGTCCGTTCGTGCCGGCCGGACGTTCGTGACGGATGGCCCCTTGCTGGCATTCGCGGTGAACGGGCACGAACCCGGCTCCGTACTGTCTCTGGCTGGGGAAGGCGCGACAGTGCGCATCCAGGCCGAAAGCCGTAGTATGACGCCGTTCGCTCGGCTGGAATGTGTGTACAACGGTGTGGTCGTCGCCGCCGGCGAGACGGTCGGCGATGGCACAGCAGCAATGATCGAAGCTGATGTGCCGATTTCCAGTAGCGGTTGGCTGGCGGCGCGCTGCCTGCGAGACGGAAACGACTCCGCTGTCCGTGCTCATACTTCGCCCGTGTACGTGGAGATGGAGGGTCGGCCCCTGCGCCCAGAGGCGGACACGACGGCTCCGCTGCTTGATGTCCTCGATCGCACGCTCGTCTGGATACAGCGGGAGGCGAGCTGCCCCAAAGAACAGCATCGCCAGCAATTGATGCAGACCTTGCAAGCCGCACGAGAGGAGCTGTTGCGGTGCGGTTAGATTCGTCCGAGCCGCGCCACGGAGCGCAGCGGAGGAAGCGGCCGATCCCACGCCGCCGCTTCCTCCGCTGCGCTCAGCGCGCGGCTCGGACAGGTTCGTGTGAAGAGGGAACGTTGTGCCGCGCCGTTACCTTATTCTCATCTTGATCCCAACGGTCCTCATGACTGGAGGCACGGCGGGATACTACATTCTCGAAAAAGAATATTCCCTCTTCGACGCCTTCTACATGACGGTCATCACGCTGACGACGGTGGGCTATGAGGAGGTCCATCCGCTATCGCCGATAGGACGCATTTTCACGATTGTCCTGCTGCTAGTCGGCGTGCTGACGTTCTTCTACACGGTCACGGAATTGGTCCGCGTCGTCATCAGCGGCGAGGTCCAACAATTGTTCGGGAGACGGCGCATGGAACGCAGCTTGGCGGAAATGAAGAACCACATGATAATCTGTGGCTATGGCCGCATGGGACGGCACGTCTGCCGGGAATTCTCGCAGCGGGGACTGCCATTTGTCATCATCGATCGCCGTGGGGAGTTGCTGCGCGATTTCGATCTGGCCAACGGCATCGCCCTGGAAGGCGACGCTACTTCCGATGAGATTCTCAAGAAAGCCGGAGTCGCCCGCGCCCGCGCCCTCGTCACCGTGGCCGCCTCCGATGCCGACAATTTGTTCATCACCCTGAGCGCGCGCTTGCTCAATGACAAACTTTTCATCGTGGCCCGAGCTGAGGGAGAGCTGGCCGAGGAGAAGCTCCGCCGCGCCGGAGCCAGCCGGGTCGTCACGCCCTACGCGATCGGCGGCGCGAAGGTGGCGATGGCCGTGTTGCGGCCTGCCGTGGTCGATTTCATCGAGTTGGCCACCGGCACGGAGCATCTCGATTTGCAGATCGAGGAAACGCTGATCCAACCGGGCAGCAAGTTGGCCGGCGTCACGCTCCTGGCCAGCGGGCTGCGTCAAGATCTCGGCGTCATTGTTGTCGCCATCAAAAAAGCGAATGGCCATCTCGTCTCCAATCCGCCTGGCGATGCCGTCATGGAGGCAGGCGACACACTCATCGCCCTGGGAGCGCGACAAAGCCTCGATCGCGTTGAGATCCTGGCCTGCCGCTCAGGATGACAAGGTGACAGGGTGACGGGGTGACAAGGTGCCAGGGTAGTTGCGAGGAGCAGCCCTCAGCGATGTTCCAGGCGGAATAATCCTAATCTTCGTCACCTTGTCACCCTGTCACCTTGTCACCCTGTCACCTTGTCACCCTGTCACCAAAGCGCGATGCGCGTCGTGGTCGATTCCATTACTTGCCAGTCGCCGTTCGGCGGGTACAGTATTTGCCGGAATGTCGGCTATGGCCTTCTCCGCGTACAAAGGCGGAAGGTGGCCGCGCTTCATCCGCATGAGCATGCACCTGTGATGGAGACCAACCATGAAGCGAGCTGTCTGGCTGCGCAGGACCCTGTGGATCACCTTAGTTGCTCTGCTTCTGCTCGGGGGAGGAGGGCTATTGGCTCTGAGACTCTACCTCTCCTCGGCGGCCGCAACTCGGCAAGTCGCCGAACGACTGCAGGACATGCTCGGCGGACAGGTCGAGATTCAGGGTGCGCAAATTGGCCTGATCGGCGATAGCAGCGTGCGCGGCATCCAAGCGTTCGAGGAAGGCCGGCCGGACAAGCCCTGGCTGCGCATCGAGGATGTGATGGCCGATGTATCGGCCCTCAGCCTGTTGCGCGATAAATCTCCCGAAGACATCCAACTCCAAGGCGCCCGTATCACGTTACGATTTGACAGTGGTGGGCGCCTGCTCACCAAGCTGCCGACTAAGAAAAAAGGCGCGCCGGCCCGATTGCCCCTCATGCACATTGAGGACGGAGAGTTGACCTTCGATCAAGAGCATCGCTCGCCCATGATTATCCGCGGCGTCAACGCCCAGCTTACCTCCACGGAGAATGGATCGAAGCTTACGGGAACAGTCAACGATCCGTTCTGGGGCGACTGGAAGGCGAACGGCGATTTCAACAGCGACGGCAGTAAGGGCAGCCTCACGCTCGATACCGAAGAAGTCGCCGTCACCATGCAGAAGCTGAAGTCCATCTCGTTCGTGCCGTTGTCGGTTTGGGAGCAGGTCCACGTCGAAGGAACCACGCCGGCACAGGTGCTGCTGTACATGGAAACCAAGGGTGACAAAACCTCAGTGCATTATCGCGTCGCGATTTCGCCGCGCGATGGGCGCGTAGAGGTTCCGTCGATCGACTTGGTTGCCGTCCAAACCAGCGGCAAGGCGGTCGTCGCCGATGAAATCGTCGAGCTGGACAACGTACACGGCAAAACGGCCGGCGGTTCGATCACGACAAGCGGGAAGCTAAATTTCCACGATGAGCCGACGCGCCTGGCTTTCAAAGCCGGCGTGCAAGATGTGCTGCTTCGCGACCTGCCGCGCAGCTGGAAGATCCCCAACAACATCGAGGGTAAGCTGACCGGCTCGGCCGACCTCGTCGTGACGATCAAGCAGAGTAAGATCGAGACGTCTGGGTCGGGCGAAGGCGTGATCCGCGATGCCAAATGGGGCGGATTCTCGATTAATCGTCCGATCCGCCTGGCCCTCCGTTCCGACAAGGGACGTTTCCGCTTCCATCAGCCGGAGCCGGCGGGAGTCGCCGAGGTAAAGGACGGCGAAGTACGGACGCAAGCGCATTACCACAGTGCCGAGATGGAGGAGAGCGAATTCGCGGACAAGGACGATTTGCTTCAGAACGCCCCTGCGGAATTGGTGAACTTGCTCGGCCGCGGTATCAAGCTGGCAGCGGACGGCTTGGCCAAAGGCATCGACAAGGCCGCGAATACCTTGAATAAGCTCAAGCCGCCGAGCACACCCGGCGAAGCGCCGACGTATCTCGACGTGGATCTCAGTCTGCAGAACGTGGACCTCGTTCAGCTGGTGCAAAAACTGAAACTAAATCTACCCTACGCCATCGCCGGCCGCTTGACGTTCCAGGTCCACGCCTCGATCCCCATCAACACAGCGGGCGATTTGAAAGCGTATCGACTGCGCGGCAACGCCACATTATCGAGCTTCAATGTGGCTGGATTGGCGATGTCCAACGTCGAGACGAAGGTTCGCTACACCAATGGAGTACTCGATCTTGAAGACCTCAAGGGACAGATGCCCGCAACGAAAGACGCAAAATCACCTGGAAACTTCGATGGAAACGTTCGCGTGCAACTGGTTCCGCGCGGCGATTTGCAGGCGTCGCTGAAACTCGATCGACTCCCGCTTTCCACGCTTCTGAACGTGGTGCCGCAAATCGGCAAGCAAGTGACCGGCATCGTATCGGGCACGGTGCAGGCGCGAGCGCCTCTTATGGAACTAAGCAATCTCGCAAGCTGGCGCGGCGCGGCAAACTTGAATGTTCCCGACGCCCAAGTTTATGGCGTCCCCCTGCATGATGCTGCCGCGAGCCTGATCGTGGATGGGATGGGGGCGCGGCTCTCGACATTCAAGGCCGACCTTGAGGGCGCCCCACTAACAGGCTCGGGCGAATTGCAGCTCCGTGGCAATTATCCCTTCAAAGCCGAGGCACACTTGAGCAGCGGCGATCTGACGACACTCCATCGAATGCCGGCCGCGTTTCGTCCGCCCTTTGAGCTTAAAGGCCGTACTCAGCTCGATGGTACGGCGACTGGGACGTTGAAGCCGTTGATGTACGACACGAGCGGGAAGCTGAGGGCGCGCGACCTTGTGGTGGAGGGGTTCCAGATGGACAATCTTTCCTTCCGCTGGTCCAAGGACAATAACGATCTGAAACTTGATACCATCAAGGCGGACATGTACGGCGGAGAAATTACCGGCTCGGCCCGATTGCCACTCAGCGCCGACGCGCCCGGAAGTGGCGACTTACATATTCGCAATGTGGACGTGAAAGCGATGGCCAAGGCGTTGCCGTCCTTTCCGGTACAACTGGAAGGCAGGATTTCCGGCACGGTCAAAGGCAATTTGGCCGCGGCCGAAGGCGACAAGCCGCGCACCTGGACGAGCGATGTGGAAGTGACGGCACCGCAGCTAAAAGTGCAGGGCATCCCCGCCGAAAAATTGAAGGGCACTCTCGATTCGCGCGCGGGCAAAACCTCGTACAACCTCCGGGGCGAAACGCTCGGCGGAACATTCACCATCAAGGGCGATCTACCCACCGGGAAGGAAAAGGAGAAGCAACCACGGGAGGAGGGTCCAACTCTCGGCCCCCAAGCCCGGAGCGCTAACGACGGGTTTCGTGACCCGTCATTAGCGCTCCGGGCTTGTGCGTTTGTGGCCGACGAACCAATCGGGAAAGGACATTTTGAGCTGCGCGATGCCCGGCTTTCGCGCGTATGGCGTGCCTACAACATCACGGGCGGCCTGGCCCATTTGCGTGGCCGATTTTCTATCGTGCTCGATTACCGCCACATGGGACCAAATATGACGCCAATCGGCAATGGGTCCTTTCGCATCGACAATGTTCGATGGGACGATGAGTTGCTCGGCGATAGCTTGCAGGGGAGTGTCCGGCTAACGTCCAACAATTTTCAGCTTTACAATGTGACAGGCAGCGTGGCCGGTGGTCTGTTTCTAGGTCAATTCGTTTTCGGTCTCACCGCCAATCGCCGCGGTTGGTTCCAGATCGATTTGCAGCAAGCCGAGGCATCGCAGCTTCTCATGCCGCTGCCGGAGGTGGCTCGGCAAGTGAAAGGGCCAGTGGACCTGAACCTCCGCGGCAGCATCGGCCGCGAATGGGACGGCAGCGGCGGGGCCACGCTGGTGCGCGGCCGGATTTACGGCATGAACATCACGGAATGGCGCATTCCGATGTCGTTCAGCTTTTCACCAACGCAGGGCACTGGCGAATTGGCCGTTCGCGATAGCCAGGCTCGCCTCGCCCGAGGGCGGGCGCGCTTCGAGGGCACCATGAATTGGGGCAACGGTCTGCGCTTGACCGGCCTGTTGCTTTTCTATCAGGTCGACATGCGCACCCTGCTGCGAGACGCACCGGAGTTGAGTTCCTACGCCTCCGGCCGGGTCTCCGGTCGCGTCGATTTGGCAGGCAGTGAGATGCGTTCCCTCAGTGACTTAACCGCCGTCGTGCAGGCGAAAATGGAGCAGGGGCAAGCACTGCAAATGCCGGTGCTCCGGCAGATCACGCCCTACTTACGTCCCGGCGCCTCGTCGGCTACATTCCAATCGGGCGAGCTGAAAGGCCGCTTAGCCGGCGGCATCTTCCGCATTCAACGCGCCACGTTGGTCGGCGATTTCATCAAGCTACTCATCCTCGGCACCATTAATCTGGCGGGCAACCTCAACCTGGAAGTCACGGCGCAAACCGGCCTTTACTTCCTCAATCCGGCGCGGACTAGGGCCGTCAGTTCGCGTATCCCCCTCATCGGTGCCATTCCCCGCTTGGTGCTCTACGAGGCCAACTCGCTGTTGGCTCTCGCCGTTGTTCATCTGCGCGTCACCGGCACCGTTCGCGCTCCCGTCGTTCGCCTGGAGCCGCTGGTGACGCTCACCGAAGATGCGGTTCGTTTTTTCCTCGGTCGCGCCATCGGTCTTACCATCCCCAACCTCCCCTAGCTGCGTTTTTTCATCACTTCTGCTGTATCCCGCTCCTTCCGCGGTCGATAATGACAATGCAGCCATGGATGGCCTCCTTGAGTATCGGATTGCGCCGAGCAACTCGGCGCCGCATCCGTAAGGAAGCGGAGAGTCGGTCGAAGGAGGACCCATCGATGTCTCGATGCCTTACCCAGGGACGGGTTGTTCGCGTTTTCGCCGTCCTGCTTGTGCTTTGCGCCAGTTGTTCCTTCTCTTCCGGCTGCTCGAATCTCTTTGGCCTTACCCCCACCGGCCACCGCTTGACTGCCGAAGCCAAAGCGCTGCGTTCGGCGTATCCCGACCCGCTACCGTTGCCGCGCGAGCTGGATAAGCGAGTCGCCCCGCTTTTCGTCGTCGAACCGGGCGATGTGCTGCTGGTGCAGCCCGTCAATCTCGATTCACCGGTGCGTCTGCCGGGCGATCAGACAGTGCTTCCCGACGGCACCATCCAACTGGGTCGCTACGGACAAATCGTCGTGGCCGGCAAAACCATCCCGCAGATTGAAGCCGATGTGAAGGCCCAGATCGAAGCGCAGCAGAAAGACGCGGGACCGATCACTGTCCGCCTGGTCACGCGCGTCAGCAAGGTTTACTACGTTCTCGGCGAAGTGAACGCACCGGGCGCCTTCCCGCTCCAGGGACGCGAGACCGTGCTTGACGCGCTGTTAGCGGCAGGCGGTTTGAACGATAAGGCGTCGCGGAAATTCATCACACTATCGCGGCCGACACCACCCGATGGCTGCCGCGTCGTGTTGCCAATCTGCTACAACGACATCGTGCAAATCGGCGATACCTCGACGAATTATCAGATCGCGAACGGAGATCGCATCTATGTTCCGACTCGCGGCTGGGATGATTGCGGCCGCAATAAAGTGTGTCCGCCGTGCGGCCGTCCGCAAACGCCGTGTCCTGCTCCCGAGGGATGTCCCGCGGGAATCTCCAGCCCCATGCCGTCCCCGCAGCCGTTCGCACCCTTCCAACAAGAAGAGCCGCGACTATTAGGAAGGGAGTTGCCCTCGCTCCCTAACGGTCGCGGCTCGGCATCGTCGGCTGCTTCGACTCAATGATTGAACACGTCATCACCCAAGCCGACGTTGAGCCGCATGTTGGCGAAGCTATAGACCTCGACGAGTTGGCCAGAATCGCCGGCCTGGCGCGGCCAATCGTAGAACTCCAAGCGTATCGGTAGGTGCGTTTCCTTGTCGAAATAGACCACATCGCGGTAATAGAGGAAATGGCCATTGCCATTGTCGGGGTGGATGGTTTCGACGCGCGTGCAGCGGCGACGGTTGTATTCGTATTCGGCGACGCGAACCTGTGTGGTCAGATTCTGGCGGCGCTCGTTCTCCCAGGCGCGAGCGAAACGCTCGATCATGTTGCCGATGCCGGCCTCGGTAATGCTGCGCTTGCTAGTCTGCCGGGCGCGCGGATCATTCGGATCGAGCGAGACGAAACCGGCAAACGAACCGAGGACGCCTTTGGGACGGACGCGCATCTTGCCGTCGTTGCGGCCTGCCACGTAGCAAACTTCCTGTCCGGCCTCGGTGCGCGGTTGGATAAATCGCAAATAAACGCTGAAGGGCTGCGTTCGCACCTTCATTTCCATGACCGCATCCGCATTTGGCAGCACGCCGTTGATACGCTCTCTTTTGATGAGCAGGCAGGCGTAATCGCGCACGTTCTGATACGCTTGCTGCGCTTCGTGAATGAGACGAACCGGCTCGTCCATCGGCGAAGCCTGCTGTTGCGGAAGGGACTTCGTGCTCGCCGGGTCCATCGGCTCAGGCGCGGACGGTTGGGACGGAGGCGGAGCGGAGCTAGGTGGTTGACCGGCGCCGAGCAGAACCAAGCCCAGGACGCCCAGCGCGCCATAATACCACCAGCGGCGGCCCCAAGGAGAATGTGGAATCCGGCCCGTGAACATGATACCTCCCAAGTCCATAATCTGAGCCACGGCCGTAAGGAAGCGGTAGCCAAACCGCTTCCTTACGGTCGCGGCTCACCCTCTTTGCAGATGTCGTGCCATCGACTGAGAGAGTTTGCTCGATTGCCGCGCTGCGAATTGGAAACGCTCGAATGCCAGCAGGTTGCGCTGATTTACGCTTCCTTGTTCCCAGTCTCGGTGTGACTGCGCACGCTGCCGCCGCCCGCGCGCTCTGTGTATAATTTACATGGCGCTTGCAATTCGGTGAAAAAAAGAGACGAAAGATGGAGAAAATAGCGACGCGAATGCCGGTGCAATCCGCCTTCCTGTCGTCTTGAGGGAAATGCGAATTATCTCTGTTATCGGAAAGAGAGAACTATGACGGCGGCCCTCCACATCCGCACGCTCGTATCGATGCCGTTTGAAGAGAACACCTACGTGGTTTGGCTTCCCGGATCAACCGAGTGCATCGTCATCGATCCGGGATTGCAGCCGGAGTTGATCGAGGATTGTTTGCGCGAGGAGGGCTTGACCGTGAAAGCGATCCTGAACACGCACGGCCACGCCGATCACATTGCCGGCAACGAGGCCATGAAACAACTCGCCCCCGACGCGCCGCTCATCATCGGCGCCAACGACGCGCGGATGCTGACTGACGCCGAGGCCAACCTGAG
>DASRBG010000042.1:0-55668 GCA_035653735.1 Gemmataceae bacterium | reverse complement strand
TGGGCATGGGCGGCATGATGATGGGTATGGGCGGCGGCATGATGGGTATGATGGGCATGAGCGGCGGCATGATGGGCATGGGTGGAATGTCCATGATGGGCATGGGCGGCATGATGGGCATGGGTGGCATGATGGGCATGGGCGGCATGGGCATGGGCGGTATGGGCATGAGCGGCATGATGATGGGTATGGGCGGGGGGATGATGGGCTTCGCCGGCAAGGGCATGGGCGGATTCAACGGCCGCAAGGCCCTGTAGGCGGTTTTTCTTGCCAGCCCGCAGCGCCAGCAAGGGAATGATAGTCCCTTGCTGGCGCTGCGGGCTGGCCATGCTTTGTTACGAAACCAGCGTGAAAAACAACTCTTCGAGGTCGTCTTGCTGGTAGCGCTGGCGCAGCTCCGCCAGCGTCCCGCATGCTTGCACGCGGCCGCGGCTGATGACGGCCACCCGATCGCACAAGCGCTCGACCTCGCGCATGATGTGCGTTGAAAAAAGGATGCACTTGCCCAGCGCGCGTAGCTCCTCAATGGCATCAAGCACGGCCCGGCCAACCAACACATCCAGACCTGCCGTCGGTTCGTCGAAGATCAGCACCGGCGGATCGTGAATGATTGCTCGCGCGATGGATACTTTTTGCCGCATGCCCGTGCTCATCTTGGCGCCGAGCAAATCGCGGAAATCGTTCATTTGCAAGGTCGTAAACACACTCTCCAGACGCTGCCGCAGCCGTTCTCCGTCCAGGCCGTAGAGCCGGCCAAAGTATTCGACCAGCTCCCAGGCGGACATGCGATCGTAGATGGCGGTATTGGCCGACAGAAAGCCGATGTGTTGGCGAACGAGGGCCGGCTGCGTGCCCACATCGTAGCCGGCCACGCGCGCCGTGCCGCCCGTGGGACGCAACACGGTGCAAAGGATCCGCATGGTCGTGGTCTTGCCGGCGCCGTTGGGACCGAGCAGGCCGAAGATTTCGCCTGGGGCCGCGGTGAAGCTGACGCCATCGACGGCATGCACCAGGCCGCGCCGTAGATCGCGAAACGATTTTCGGAGATTTTCGACTTGGATCATCGACTGCTATCCGCTCTCCCCTGTCCGGCGACCGCAAGATAAGCATACAACACAAGGGGGGACCGTGGATCGGGTGGCAAGCGTTTGCTACCCTCCTTGCCTGCTGTCAACTCGCGGAGGAAGTGCCATGAACGCATCGCGCCTCGGGCTGCTCCCGGCCATCGTACTATTATTCATCGCGTCTGGATGTGGCGAAAATAACTCATCCGGACCGGACAAGGAAGCCAAAATCAAGGCGTCGCTGGATAAGCTCGACCCGGCCGATCGCACGCTGGCCGAGGAGCAGAAATATTGCGCCGTGGAAACGGAAAATCGCCTCGGCAAAATGGGCAAGCCGATCAAGATCATGGTCAAGGACCAACCCGTCTTCCTCTGCTGCAAGGGCTGCGAGGAACGGGCGCTGGCGGACCCAGATGCAACCCTGGCCACGGTCGCGAAACTCAAGGCCGCCAACGCACAGGCGAAAACAACCAAGTTTTGGGTCTACATCGGTTCCTACACCGGCGAAAAGAGCAAGAGCAAGGGCATTTATCGCTGCGAATTCGACGCGGCCACCGGCAAGCTGAGCGAGCCGATGCTGGCCGCCGAGATGACCAATCCCTCCTTCCTCGCAATCCATCCGAACCATCGCTCTCTCTACGCCGTCGGCGAGACCGGCGAATTCGAGGGCAAACCCAGCGGAGCCGTCACTGCTTTCTCGATCGATCCGGAGAGCGGCGAGCTAAAGCGGCTCAATCAGAAGCCATCCAGCGGCGCCGGTCCCTGTCATGTGGTCGTCGATAAGAAGGGCAAAAACGTGCTGCTCGCCAACTACGGCGCCGGCAGCGCCGCGGTGCTGCGCATCGAGGACGATGGACGACTCGGCGAGCGAACGGCGTTCGCCCAGCACAGCGGCAAAGGCACCGATCCGGCCCGCCAGGAAGGGCCGCACGCTCACTCCATCAATCTCGATGCCGCCAACCACTATGCCTTTGTTGCCGATCTTGGACTCGATCAGGTGTTCGTCTATCGCTTCGACTCGGACAAGGGCAGCCTGGAGAAGAACGAGCCGCCGTCGGCGAAGATCGAGCCGAAGTCTGGGCCTCGCCACTTCGCTTTCCACCCCAACGGCCGCTATGCCTACGTCATCAACGAGCTGGCCAATACCGTCACGGCCATGAAGTATGACGCCGAGAAGGGCGTCCTCACGCCGATTCAAACCATCTCGACTTTACCCGAAGGCTATAACAAGCAAAGCTGGACGGCAGAGGTGCAGGTCCATCCGTCCGGCAAGTTCCTCTACGGTTCCAATCGCGGCCACAACAGCATTGCCGTCTTCACGATCGACGAGAAAACCGGCAAATTGACCGCGGCCGGCCATCAAGACGAGGGCATAAAGACGCCGCGTAACTTCGGCATCGATCCAACCGGCAAGTTCGTGCTGGTGGCCAACCAGGACGGCGACAGCATCCTCGTCTTCCGCGTCGATGGCCAAACCGGAGCGTTGCAAGCCACCGGCGAGAAGGTGGAAGTTGGCAAGCCGGTGTGCGTCAAGTTCCTGGCGAAGTAGCCGAACGGCGAGCGGGGTCGCGTAAGCGCCCCGAGAAGGAAGAACCGAACGGCGAGCGGGGTCGCGTAAGCGCCCCGAGAAGGAAGAACTCGGGGCGCTTACGCGACCCCGCTCGCCGCTCCCTCACGGCTGCGGCTCGGATACACTTGTTCAAGATCACGGCGACGTTGACAAGCCGGCGGCACTTTTGGTACTTTCCAGACAAGCTCGCGGACCAAATGATTAATGTGGATCATGCCACCGGAATTGAGCATCAATCACGAAGCCGAGATTCTGGAAGAGTGCCAGAAAGCGATCGGTTACCAATTTCGCCAACCTGAATTGTTGCGCGCCTCCCTCACGCATGCCTCCAGTGCGAACACTCGGCTGGCCTCCAACGAACGTATGGAGTTTCTCGGCGATTCCGTGCTCGGCCTGGTGACCTGCGAGCAGCTGTATTTGCGTTTCCCCGATTATCAAGAAGGCGACCTGACCAAGATCAAATCCGTGGTGGTCAGCCGTCGCACGTGCGCCCGTTTCAGCAAGGCCCTGAACCTGGGGGCGTACATCTTTCTCGGCAAGGGCATGAACCATCTGCACTCGTCGGCGGTGCCGTCGAGCATGCTGGCCGACGTGTACGAATCGCTGGTGGCGGCCATCTATCTCGATGGTGGTCTGGAAGCGGCGCGGACGTTCATCCTCAAGCACCTCGGCCCCGAGATCGAGGAAGTGGCCGAGGGAGCGCACGGCAATTATAAATCGCTGCTCCAGCAGGTGGCCCAGCGTGAGTTCAGCTCCACTCCGCAGTACGTCCTGCTCGACGAAAAAGGGCCGGACCACAGCAAGTGCTTCAAAATCGCCGCCGTCATCGGCCGACACACCTTCGCCGGCGCCTGGGGCCGCAACAAGAAGGAAGCCGAGCAACGCGCCGCCATGAACGCCCTGGCCCAAGTCAACGGCGATCCGGTGCCGTTCGAGCACGATTAAAAGAAGGACGAAGTACGAAGGACAAAGTACAAAATTTTTGTCCTTTTCGTTCCTTTTTGTCCTTCGTCCTTGGAACTTGCTACTTATGTTTTATCCTGTTCGCTGCTACACCCGCGGCTGTAATGAACTGGCCGTCTACAAGATCGCCGCGCGCTGGAGCGATGGGGTGACGCAAGAGTTGAAGACCTATGCCCTGAGCTGCCCCGCATGCCTGGCCGAGACGTTTCGCCGCAGTCGAGCCAAGCAAGCCGCCTGCCGCCTCGCTCCCGGTGAGACACTGGAATCACCGAGCATCTACGAGCTGACGCACGGCCGCCGCGATTCGCAGCTCGTCCGCCGCGATGATCTGGAACAACAGCTGTCTGCGGCAAGCGAATCCCATCCGTAGACAAAAGCGGTCTCTTTATTCATGTCGGATTGCCACGGCCGACTCGACCGCAGGCAAAATCACGATGAAAAAGGTAGCCAGAGGTCCAAGGAGCAGCGAGCACAGCCACCAAATCAGGCCGCTCCGCCCCTTCGATTGTGCCAGGCCGGCGTTGATGAGGGAAAGCGTCCCCCAGCCGATGGCGTATTGGGCTTGTTCTTGCATTTTCCATCCCTTTCGCGGAAAACGATCTCGTCAGTCTGTCTGATAGGTAATTCGCTGTCGTTGGGGGGTTATTGAAGCGACTGGAAGAGAGCGAACCGCCAAATAGAACACGGATAAACACGGATGAGACGGATATTCACGGATCGGAAAGATTGAAAGAATAATCTTTTGCTTTTTCATTGTCAGATCCGTGAATATCCGTCTCATCCGTGTTCTATTTTTCCTCTCGACGAACATGGTACTAAAGATGAAGCCCACAGAAAACGAAGGCGAAGCACCGGGGCGCGCGGCGTTGGTGTTGCTCTGCCTCGCTGCCTTGGCCCTGATCGCGTATGCCCCGATTTTGGGCGGCGGCTATCAATTCCTCAATGTCGATGACGACGAATACGTCACGGCCAATCCGCAGGTGCAAGCCGGGCTGACTCCTGCGAGCCTGTGGTGGGCCTTGACCGCCTACCACTCGCACAACTGGCACCCCCTGACCTGGATGTCGCTCCAGCTGGACTGGCAGCTCTATGGGAACAAGCCGCTCGGCTATCACGTCACGAATGTCCTGATCCACACGGCCAACACAGTGCTGTTGTTCCTCGTCTTGCGGTCGCTGACCGGGACGTTATGGCGGAGCGCGACCGTGGCGGCGTTCTTCGCCGTCCACCCCCTGCACATTGAGTCGGTCGCTTGGGTGGCTGAGCGGAAGGATGTACTCAGCACGCTGTTCTGGATGTTGACGCTCTGGGCCTACGCCGCTTACGCGGTCCGGCCAGGGTGGGGCCGCTACCTGCTGACTCTGACGCTGTTCGCCCTGGGGCTGATGGCCAAGCCGATGCTGGTGTCGCTGCCCTGCGTCCTATTGCTGCTCGACTACTGGCCGCTAGGGCGGTTGGACACCGGACAAGGCGGGATCCGGCCGCTGCTCATATCTGGCTGGTGGCTGCTAATGGAGAAGCTGCCGTTTTTCGCCCTGGTAGGCGGCGCATCCGTGCTGACACTTCAAGCTCAACAGGACATCATGCAGCCGCTCGAATTCCTGCCGATGTCCTACCGCCTCGCCAATGTGCCGGTGGCTTACCTTGCCTACATCGGCAAGATGTTCTGGCCGATGCATCTGACGGTCTTCTACCCGCATCCTGGCCCGAGCCTGTCGCTCGGGGTGGCGCTGGCGGCGGCCGGGCTGCTGCTGGTCCTCACCGCTCTGACGCTGTGGCAGGCGCGGCAAAGGCCGTACCTGGCGGTGGGCTGGTTGTGGTATCTCGGCACCCTGGTGCCGGTCATCGGCGTGGTCCAGGTCGGCCGGCAAGCCTATGCCGACCGTTACACCTACATCCCGCTCATCGGCCTGTTTCTCCTGCTCGCCTGGGGAACGTATGACCTCCTGGGGCGCCGCCGCCGCCTAGTCCGGACGCCGGCCGTTGTCGCCGGTGGGCTGCTGGCCGGGTGCCTGCTGCTCACCTGGCGGCAGCTACCGACCTGGCGGGACGACGAAGTCTTGTGGCATCACGCCATGACGGTCATCCCGTCCGGGATCGCCCATCAGGGGATGGCCAAGGCGTGGGAAAAGCAGGGAAATATCGACAAGGCCCGGATCGAGTACCTTGAGGCCGTCCGCAGCGATCCCACTCCGGTGGCCCACAACAACGTCGGTGTCTTCCTGGCCCGGCACGGCTGGTCCGATGAGGCCCTGGAACACTTTGCCCAGGCGCTGGCGCTCTATCCCGACTATGCCCAGGCCTACTTCAACAGGGGACACATCCTCCTGGAGCAAGGCAAACTCGATGAGGCCCAGCAGCACCTGACCGAGGCGGTTCGCCTGGATCCGGACTTTACCACCGGCCATTACTACCTGGGACTGGTCCTGGAACGGCAGGGGAAGTTCCGCGAGGCGGAGGCAGAGCTGACTCAGGCACTGCGCGGCAATCCGGGCAGCGCCAACGCGCGCTATCACCTGGGCGTGGTATTGGAGGGCCAGGGGCGGTCCCGCGAAGCCAAGAGTTACTTCCTCTCGGCCCTGAAAGTCGATCCGAAACATGTCGAGGCGCACACGAGCCTGGGGGCGTTGCTCGCGCGGGAGGGCCAACGAGAGGCAGGATGGGGGCACTTCCTCACCGCCCTGAGCGGCGACCCGCGGAACGGACATGCCTGCTTTAACCTGGGGCTGGTTCTGGAGCTGGACGAGCAATTCGCGGAGGCCTGCGAGCGGTTCGGCAGCGTGATAGCCGGCGACTCGCATGATGCCGAGGCCCATCACCACTTGGGGACCGCCCTCTCGCGTCTGGGGAAGTTGGAGGAAGCCCAGCGGCATCTTGACGAGGCCGCTCGGCTCCGGACGCGCTCGACGGCGTCTGGAGGCAGTCCCGGCTTGGCTTTGGACCGGCCGCCACGCGAGCAGTTCCGAGTCCTGCCACCGGGCGTGCCGTCCCGATGAGCGATTCGGAACGGCTGCGAAGGGGATAGTTTTCCTTTCGAGCAAGAACGCGATGGGCGAAAGTTTTTTTTGATTTTTTACCAAGAAGGCGGGCAGCCCTTGCAGCCCGAGCACTCCTCACGCATCGGCGGAGGGCGGCGAGGCGCCCCTTGATTGCGCTACGCGCTCGCGGTGTTCGCCAAGCGGCCGATCGATGCTCTGGTACGCGGTCCCGAAGGGACCGACAGGTTTGACCTCGGCCTTGTAGGTCCGTGGTTCCACTCGCAACCAGTCGTCGAACGATTCGCCGGTCAGTTCTTGCAGCAGGGCAATATCGGCGGCGAAGTGGGGGATGAGCGCAGCACGCTGCTCGGGGGTCAAGGGGTGTCGGCGTTGCTGCTCGGACTGGATCATCCGCGAAAGCGCATTCCCGCCCAGACGCAGGATTGGGCCGGGCAAGTATTGTTCAAACGCGGCGAGGCCGCGCAGCAGCTCGGAGAGCATGCGGTTCTTCAGCGAGGCAGTCGCATGCGTCGTCACGTTCGCGGCTGGAATCTCTGTCAGCAGGCCGGTCTCGACGCCGAGGAAACGGCAGATCCGATCCAGCGTGGGGCCCGGCTCATCCCGGAGTTGCCAGTACCGGAGAAGGAGCACCTGCTCGCGGGGGAAGCGGGTGTAGAGACGCCGCAACTGCTCGCCGTAACGGCCCAGGTCCAGGTAGCGCCAGAACTGCGCCCAGCCCGCCTCGGCCCGCCGACGCTCGAGGCGGCAAGCAGCCAGGAAGTCACCCTCCGGCTCCAGCCCGGCGGACCAGAGGTGCGTCCAATTGGAGTGCGCGCGGTCGATCGGGTCCCTCAGGACCGCGATCAGCCGAGCGTCGGGCACAGCCTGGTGGAGCCGGCGTTGTGCGTCTGGGTCGTAGAGGTAGAATGGCGTCGATTCCCCGCACAATGTCCCCTTCGGAGCCTGGGCGA
Source organism: Gemmataceae bacterium (assembly GCA_035653735.1). Taxonomy (GTDB): domain Bacteria; phylum Planctomycetota; class Planctomycetia; order Gemmatales; family Gemmataceae; genus JAJPHU01. The sequence continues at coordinate 48,122 of DASRBG010000042.1, read as the reverse complement.
AGAGGGCCTCGTAATCCTCGCGCCGCCAGATGCGTTCGCGGAACGTCTTGGCGTCGCCAGGCCCTCCGCGCGTCGGCGGCGGCCCTTCGCAGAGGAAGAATTTCGGCTCCTTGACTTCCGACATGTACAGCCGTGGGTGCCGGGCGAGCGCGACGTGCAGAGCCGTCGTCCCGGCCTTGGGGACCCCGATCACAAAGAAGGTGGGTAGGGCCATGCCGGCGCTCTCCCGAGCCGAGGTGGTGGATCGGCGTCGCGGGGCGGTGATTTGTGCGTCCTTCGCCGCGTCTGACAGAAATTTGCCGGGGCGTCCCAGCTAGGCCATCTCGCATCCCAGCAGTCACTTCCCCGCGGCCTGATCACGGTCCGAGGTTTTGCCTTGCACGAGCATCGTCCGCAATTCGTGCGAACCATCGGGGCGCCCGGCCTCGAAGTAGAGGCGATGAGAGCCGTCCGGCAGCGGGACCACGCTGAGATACCGCAGCGCGCGTGCCGGAGGAAGAGACTGCGCGATTGGGGTTTCGCCCACCGCGGCGAATGATCCCTCGAAACCATTATGGCCCACGGCCAAGCCGGTCCGCTCCTCGTAGTTCTCGCCGGCGGTTGCCCGACCGTCGTAGAAGGCGAGGGAAAACGCGGGATCCGGGAGTACGGCGGTGACGCGCACACCCCGCGCATCCCAATGGCCCTCACGGCCTATCAGCGCCGTGCCGATCCAGCGCCAGTCCACACCGTCGTCACTGATCGCGTATCGGGTCGTCATGCGGTCCGTATGGGCGGGATCGTCGAGTGGATGGCACGATGCCCACAGGTGCCAGCCGAACTCATCGCGGTGGATGACCGGATCCTTGACGGCCATCCGGTCGCTGCCGGGAAGGACGGTCCGCGGCCGACCGGCCGCCAGGCCCTCCGGTGACTCCACCTCAATCAGATCGACCCTCCAGTGGGCCGTGCCAGGTGTCGCGCAGCTGACATACAGTCGCCATCTCCCATCGTGGGTGATCTCGAGTGCGGGACGCTCCAGTGATGCGGCGGCGAACATCTCCCGATGCACCACGGCAACCGTCTGGAATCGTTCCCCATCGTCCGATCGTGCCACGACATTAGCGAAACCGCGCCCTACGGGCCGGCGCAACCGATAGGCCAGCCAGAATGTCCCGTCACGGAACAGCGCATGAGGCGCACCTGCCCAGTGGCCCTCACCCGGCGACGGCGGAGGGATGACGACGCGGGACAGTTGCGTCCAATCCTCCAGCGCGGCGGTGATCGCCTCGTGCGTCGCCCCGATCGCTCGCAGACTCGCGTTCGACCCACGGATGGGAAGGCTGGCGGCTCTGGCCGTCCGATGAATCTTGCTGGAGACGCCGGTACTTCCCGTTCGATGGACCATCGTGCAATTCCTCGATTTTGAAAGGCAGCCCTCAGAGGCAACAACAGCGTTCATCGACCCCCTAAGGGTACAATACGGAGAGAGGAAAGCAATTCCGGTGCCATCCATCGGACAGCCCAACTCTGCGTTACAATCCATTACGAGGAGGCGAGAAAAAATTCCTTGGAGCGCCCCTGAAGACGTGGTGCGGGTTGCGGTTGCCCGTGATAGGAGCGGGAAAGCCGTGTTATTTGCTGGTCATTGCCGTGACATTTCAAAGACTTTCGTTCTGCGTGGACCCGGCCCCCGTACGCGGATGCTGAGTGGTGGATTTGTGCCTGGGCAAATCGTGAGGTGCTGCTATGACTGAGCAGGGGTGGTTGCAAGCTACCGATCCGCAGAAGATGCTAGCACAGCTTCGGGACAAGGTCAGTGAAAGGAAGCAAAGACTATTCGCCGTCGCCTGCTGCCGCCGCTTCCGATTCGTCATGACCGACGAAGATTGGGCGGTGATCGAGGCTGCTGAATCGTTCGCAGATGTCAGAGTGAGCGGATGGCGATGGATGAAGCTACAGCCGTTAAGAAACCAGTTGATGGCTCTGCTAGCTGTAGCCGTAGCGAAGCGGCGAGAACGCTCAGAGTTCCCCATCGACTATTCGATTATCGCGGCTCTAAACGTCATCGCATTCCCTGGGATTGGGCAAATTGCGAAGTACGCCGCCCGTTCACTCTTAGACGCCGCCTACCTGAGCGGTCCTGATGGTGATGATCGAGCGAGCATCAACGCCCGGAACGCCGCTGAAGAGGCGGAAAGGGCGAAGCAAGTGGCGGCTGTCCGCTGTGTCTTCGGCAACCCGTTCTGTCCTGTTGCGGTTGATCTGTCGTGGTTGACGTGGAACGACGGCACCGTATTGAAGTTAGCCCAATCGATCTACGATGAGCGGGCTTTTGACCACCTGCCCATCTTGGCCGATGTCTTGGAAGAAGCCGGCTGCAGGGATCAGGACATCCTCGCTCACTGCCGGTCAGGGGGCGAGCATGTGCGAGGCTGTTGGGTGGTGGATCTCGTGCTAGGAAAGTCGTAGTCCCAATCACCACAAGTCTTAATGTGATTCCATTTACAATGGGCGCTGAGGGAATCGAACCCCCGACCAACATAGTGTAAACCCGGAATGGCCTATGTAAAATGCCGAATGAAAACCTGCACGTCCTTCACTCTGCATTCTGTGCTCCGCAGGATGTATGGTCCGGGTAGCCGGTCGTCAGTTCAGGACGGCCATGGCGCCAAATCGGCTCCTTGTTCATGGACGCCCGCGTGAAACTGCGCAGAGCGCGGACGGCCCGGCCGTACATGAGCACCGCCGTTCGGGACAGCGTCGCTCCCGGCGGCTCGTTCATGAAGGGCATGAATTTATCAGGGAAGCCGGGCATGGTGCAGCCGATGCAGATGCCGCCGACGTTGGGGCAGCCGCCGATGCCGGCCATCCAACCGCGTTTGGGGACATTGCACTGAACCACCGGGCCCCAGCAGCCGAGCTTGACGATGCATTTCGGTGAACCGTAGTGATCGGTAAAGTCGGCCTCTTCGTAGTAGCCGGCCCGATCGCAGCCTTCGTGGACGGTAGCGTCGAACAACCAAGTCGGCCGATGCGCTTCGTCGAGCGAAATCATCGGCGCCAATCCTGCCGCTTGATAGAGCAAGTGGAGCAGGGTTTGCATGAAATTGTCCGGCTGCACCGGACAGCCGGGCACGCAGACCAGAGGAACGCCGCTGTTCGATTTCCACTCCCAGCCCAGGTAGTCAGGTAGGCCCATGCAGCCAGTCGGGTTGCCGGCCATGGCGTGGATGCCGCCGTAAGCTGCACAAGTGCCGGCGGCGACAACGGCCCAGGCCCGCGGCGCTAACCGATCAATCCACGTGCAGGTAGGGATGGGCTGACCGGTCGCCGGGTCGGTCCCAAATGCCGCCCAATAACCCTCTTTTTTCACCTTTTCGTTCGGAATAGAGCCTTCGACGACAAGGATGAACGGCCCGATTTCGCCCTCCGCAGCCCGGCGGAAATAGTTCAAGAACTCTTCGCCGTTCTCCCGCGCTAGCACCGGATTGCGCAGGTTTACGTTCGGCAGTCCAGGGATAGCTCGTAGGAGAAGATCCTCGATGCTCGGCTGCGTTGCGGCGGTGATAGAGATGGTATCGCCATCGCAGCCGAGTCCCGCGGTGAGCCAGAGTATGTCGATCTCCTCGATCGTCTTGGCCGGTCGAGCATGAGGAACGGATACATCGGTCATGGGCGCCGCCTTGTGTTCGTGTGTCTCGCAAGCGAAAAGATCCTTTTCACGATAGTCCCAAGAAACCTCACTAACCGAGTAGGATTGTCCCAGTTCGCCGGCGCCAATGCAACCATTTACCCTGCGGAGACGCTGGATTGCGGACATCGACCGCAAACTTTGGGTTGACCCGCCATGCGATCCGTGTCACAACAGAGGAGATCCATGGTATCCATCTCTTCCGATTTGAGACCGTGAAGGTGATTCATGGCCCGCTTGCTTCTGATTGACGACGATACCCACTTGGCCGCTTATCTTGAGGACCAATTGACCCAAAGGGGGCATCTGGTACGTTGCGAGGAAGAAGCCGAGCCAGCGCTCGATGTTCTGCAAGACAGCGAATTTGAGGTGGTGCTCGCCGACTGCTGGCTTCCGGGCATGTCCGGACTGGAATTCCTGGCCGACCTGCGCCGGCGCGGCATCGCTGTGCCGGTTCTGATCATGACCGGGCAAACGACGCCAGATACGGCCATCCGGGCACGCCAGCTGGGAGCGTGGGATTATGTCGTCAAACCCCTGGACGCCAAGCAGCTGGTTAATACTCTGGAGCCGCTCATCGAGGAGATGCTGAAAATCATTCGACTGAATCGGGAGCGGGTCCACCTGCCGCCGCAAGACATGACCGTCCCGCGCGAAGCCTCCAGCCCGATTCTTCTGGGCAACAGCGAGCCGATGCAGAAGATCTACAAGCGCATCGCCGACCTTGCCAGGAGCAATCTCTCCGTGCTCATCCTCGGCGAGACCGGCACCGGAAAGGAATTGATCGCGCGCGCCATTTTCCACTACAGCGATCGCTCGGCGAAACCGTTCGTGGCCGTCAACTGCGCCGCCATTCCGGAGCAGCTCTTGGAGAGCGAGTTGTTCGGGCATGAGAAGGGCGCCTTCACCGGGGCCGACCGTCGCCGCATTGGCAAATTCGAGCAAGCTGATGGCGGGACAATCCTGCTGGATGAGATCGGCGATATGAGTTATTCTACCCAGGCCAAGATCCTGCGCGTGTTGCAAGAAGGGGAGTTGGTGCGGCTGGGCGGGAACGAAGTCCTGAAGATCGAAGTGCGCGTGATCGCCTGCACCAATCGCGATCTGAAAGCGGCCATGGGCGAAAACACGTTCCGGGAGGATCTCTATTATCGGCTAGCGGCCGCGGAGATCCCCGTCCCCTCTCTACGCGAGCGAGGTGCGTCGGACATCGAGCTTTTGGCCAACGGGTTCCTGAGCCGGGAGCCGCGCGGCGAAGGCCAGCCGCCCCTGACCTTTCACAAGACCGCCCTTGAGAAGCTCCGCGCCTATCCCTGGCGAGGCAATGTCCGAGAGCTAAAAAACGTAATTCAGCGGGCGGCCCTGGTTTGCCGCGGATTGCAGATTTTGCCGGACGACTTGGAGCTGCGACCCGATCAACTCCGCGACAAAAAGAGCCTCGATCGGGAGGATGCCCTCGCGGCCTTGGGTACTGCCATCCAGTGGGCTTGGGACACGGGGCAGGACAACTTGTGGGCGATGCTGAGCGATCGCCTGAAGCATGAGATGATTCGCTTCGCCCTCGCCGAATGCGACGATAAAAAAGTGCAGGCGGCCAAGCGCCTGGGAATCTCCCGCACCACGCTCGATAACTGCCTGGATGAAGAAAGCCAGTCCCAGCAAACTTAGGCACAGACCTGATAGCCGTTCCCGTTGAGATTGTCCTCTGGCTGGACATTGGCTTGTCCTGAACATGGACAATTCCGCTTTCGCGGAGGGCAAGCCATATCCGGCTTTTCCGGCAAGACATTTTTTCTCCATTTTTTCCGCGGCGGAAACCGTGGACATAAAAGAGATTACAACAAAACCTCTCCGTTTTTTGATAGTCTTCCCTCTTTGGCACGGCGCGTGCTATCCACCTTCTCTGCATCCGTGTATCTCAACCATCCATCCCAAACGGCTTTCAGTCTATGGAGGACGCTATGCTCGCATTCGTGGCCAACACTTCCGCTTCGTGGGAGTCAATTATGAACAACACCGACAGCACGGAGAACGATCGCGCTCAGAATCTTCTCGCCGTTGCGGCTTCGGACGATCCCGTTTCTGTCTTCGCCGAAAGGCTCGGCTTGGTCGGCACATCCCGAAGCGAGCGGGAGTGCGGAAAAAAAGCGACTTTCTTCGAGCGGTTTCTCCCTATTCTGCTCCGCGCATTATCTGCCTGGAACGTGTGATCCGCCTTTTCTCGTTCTCGCGCTCTGCTTGGGAACGACGACAGGAAAATGCGCCCAAGCCGCGGCGAGGGGACCACGTCCCCAGGCCACGGCGCACGAAGGAGTTGCCCATGTTGAACGTGCTCGAATCGCTCCCTTTGTCTCCCCCCTGCCTGATTCTTTCTCACGCCAACGCGGCGTATACGGCCCTGATCGCGCGCGGCTTCCGCCGCTTGGGCTGGGGCATTTACACAGCCCGCAACGGAACAGAAACGCGCCGGCTTGCCCGCATCCTCAAGCCGGATGCCGTGATCCTCCAGGCTGAGCTACCGGAGGAAAGCGGCTGGCTCACGTGTGTGAAATTGACCTCGGAACATCCGTTGCTCCCTGTGATTCTCGTCAGCGATAACCTTAGCCCGTGCAATCAGGAATTGGCAGCCTTCGTCGGCGCCCGTGTCTTGGTCTGCCAAGCCGAAAGTACGGCTTCGCTGACCGAGGAACTCGACAAAACGCTTTGGAACAGGAGCATTCTATGCCCTTACTCGGTCCCACGCTCCCAACGAGGCCCCATCAAGGGGAGTATCCCATGCTCAGTACAGACTTTGGCCGGCCCATCGAAATCCTCCTAGTGGAGGACAGCCCGACGGACGCACGGCTGACGATGGAGGCGCTGCGCGACGGGAAGCTGCGCAACAACGTGCGGCACGTCGAGGAGGGCGAGCAGGCGATAGCCATCCTTCGCCGCGAGGGAAAGGAGGCGGCGGCGCCTCGGCCGGACCTCATCTTGCTCGACCTGAATCTGCCTGGAATGGACGGCCGGGAGGTGTTGCAGGAAATCAAGGAAGATCCCAACTTGAAGCGCATCCCGGTCGTGATCATGACCACCTCGCGGGCCCAGCGGGACATTCTCCAGGCGTACAACCATCACGCCAACTGCTACGTGACCAAGCCGGTTGATATGGAGCAATTCATCGGTGTGGTCCGGGAGATCCAGGATTTTTGGTTCACGGTCGTGAAACTGCCGGCTGCCTGATGGTCCGGCCGAGGGGGAAGCCCCTTCGCCCAGGGGCTTCCCCCTCAAGCTGGGGGGGCGGCGGGCAGAGTGAAATAAAACGTGCTGCCCTGGCCGAACACGGATTCGACCCAGATCGAACCGCCGTGACTCTCGACAATCTGCTTGCAGATGGCCAGGCCGAAGCCGGTGCCGGGGATCTTGCCGCGCGGGTGAAGGCGCGACTTCTGGCCAATGCCGAAGATTCTCCCATCCAGAAATCTCTCCCGGATGCCGATGCCATTGTCGCGCACCCCGAACTCCCAGTAGTCCTCCCGCCGACGGCAGCCGACGTGGATTTGGACCAGCTGGTCGGGCTTTCGGTATTTAAGGGCGTTGTTGATGAGGTTCTGGAAAAGGCGCACCAGTTCCGTCTCCACGCCGCGCACCGCCGGCAGCGGCTCGGCGGTAACGGTCGCGCCGCTGTCGGCGATCGCTTCCTGGAGGATACCGCACGCCGCCTCAAACACGCGCGTACAATCCACGGTTGCCGCCCTCCCCTCCTGACCGACATGGGCGTAATCGTCCAGATCTCTCAGGAGTCCGTCCATGTACCTCGTGTTCTCGATGATAAACTTGAGGTGCTCGCGAATCTCGTCCTCCTGACCTTGCAACAGTTCCTGGAGTTTCTGGGTAACGTGGGCGGTCGCCGAGAGGGAGTCCTTCATGTCATGCTGGAACAAGGAAACGTTCTTCTTCCAGCTATCCAACGCCCCCTGGAGCCGCTGGGTATAGATCCCGATAGCCCGAAGGGGTTCCTTCAGATCGTGCGAAGCGGTGTAGGCAAAAACTTCCAGCTTGGCCTTGGACTGCGCCAGCTCCTGGGTGCGCTCCTTGACGCGCTGCTCCAACTCTTGCTCGGCCTGCTTGATGGTCGTGATGTCGAAGGCGACGCCTTGCAGGAACAGAGGTCGGCCGTCGTCGTCGCGCACCACCCTGGCCTCGCCGTGGACCCAAACGACGCGCCCGTCGCGGGCCACGAAGCGATAGACGGAGCGGAACGGCTCGCCGGTGGCGATGGTGCGGGCAAACTCCTCGTGCCAGCGGTAGCGGTCGTCCGGATGTAATTGCGTGTACCAGAGGAGTGGGTCTTCCAGCCATTCCTTCTGTGAGAAGCCCAGGAGCGTTTCGATTTGCGGGCTGACATACAATTCGCGCTCGCTGGCATCTTCATCGAGAGAAGCCATGAAGGTGACGGCGGGGATTCCCTCGACCAGCGTGCGATAGCGTTTCTCCAGCTTGTCCAGCTGCTCCTTGGCCCGGCGTCGCTCGCTGATGTCGCGGAGGGTGCTGACGACGAAGGTTTCGCCGCCTACCCGCAAGGGGCTGAGGCTGATCTCAACGGGAACCTCACGGCCGTCCTTGCGACGCCCGCTCAGGTCGAGGTGAATGCCCATTGGCCGGACCCGCGGTTCGGCGAAATAGGCGGCACGCTGCGCGACGTGATTGCCGCGGAAACGCTCAGGCACCAGCAGTTCGACAGCCTGGCCAAGCAGTTCGTCGCGGCTGTAGCCGAACAACTGCTCCGCATGGGCGTTGATCTGCACGATCAACCCTTCTTGGTTAACGAGAATAACGGCATCGGGCACCGCTTCCAAAAAGCTCTGGAACCCCCCTTTTTCCAGAAGAAAGCGATCGATCGCACCACCGGCTCGGATTGCCTCGGCGCGAGAGTTGGATTTGAAGGACTCGGAAACAGGAGGTGAACTCGCTCCAAGGGGAGGCGAAGCGATGGCGGGAGCGAAGTTGCCGCCCAACAGCCGCAGGACGGCCTCGGCTTTTTCAAGGGAAAAGCCGTCTTCCGCGCCGGGCCGAGAAAGGGGGGTAGTCACGAGGACACCTACTCCTTCCAGTGGAGGACGGCATCGCTTTTACAATGGGCGCTGAGGGAATCGAACCCCCGACCAACACGGTGTAAACATGCCGCTCTACCCCTGAGCTAAGCGCCCGTAGTCTCGGCGAGCGGGGTCGCGTCAGCGCCCCGAGAGAGGCAGAGGCCATCTCGGGGCGCTGACGCGACCCCGCTCGCCCGAATCAGCCGGATTACATCGAGAACGAGCTGCCGCAGCCGCAGGTGCTGCGCGCGTTGGGATTGCTGATGCTGAAGCCGCGGCGATTCAAGTCGTCGTGGAAATCCACCGTGGCATTATCCAAATAAATCAGACTGCGCTTATCGACGACCACGGGCACGCCGTGGAACTCGAACATCTCGTCCAGCTTCTCGTTCATGGCCGGATCGAGATCCAGCTTGTGCTGGTAGCCGCTGCATCCGCCGCCGACGACGCGCAGACGCAGATAGATCTTCTCCGGCATCGAGCCGGCGCCCTGCTGCTCCTGAATGATGCGCTTGACCTCGGAGGCAGCCTTTTCCGTAACCGTAATTGGCATAATCGTCCCTTTCGTTGAAATTACGCCGGTCGCTTACGCTCCCGGCTCACCTTTATTATTGTAGCGGAGCGATTTCGTGCAAGGGATTCAGAGCGCGTAAATAACGAACCACGCGCACCACCTCTTGGATAACAGTCTCCACTTCCTCCATCGTATTGAAGCGGCCCAGGCCGAAGCGGATACTGCCGTGGGCTAGCTCGTCGTCCAATCCCAGCGCTTTGAGGACGTAGCTCGGCTCCAGGCTGGCTGTCGTGCATGCCGAGCCGGACGACACGGCCACGTCGCGCAGGGCCATCAACAACGCCTCTCCCTTTATATGAGCGAAGCTCAAGTTCAGATTGCCAGGCAGACGCTCCGTTGGGTGGCCGTTCAACGTCACATCGCTCAGCTCTTCCTGAATACCGCGGCGCAGGCGTTCGCGCAACTCGGTCAAGCGGATCGCCTCGCTCGGCATTTCCTCGCGGCACAGCTCGCAAGCGACACCCAGCCCGACGATGCCGGGCACGTTTGAGGTGCCGCTGCGCAGGCCGCGCTCCTGACCGCCGCCGTCCATCTGCGGCTCCAGCCGCACGCGCGGATCGCGGCGGCGGACGTAGAGCGCGCCGACGCCCTTGGGTCCGTATATCTTATGGCCACTCAGGCTGAGCAGGTCAATGCCCATGTCCTCGACATTGAGCGGAATCTTGCCGGCCGCCTGTGCCGCATCGGTGTGAAACAGCACGCCGCGCTCCTTGCACAATCGGCCAAGGGCGCGGATCGGCTGAAGCGTGCCGATCTCGTTATTGGCGGCCATGACGCTGACCAGGACCGTCCGCGGCGTCAACGCTTGCGCAACCTGTTCAACCGATACTTGGCCGTAAGCGTCCACGGGCAGGATGGTGATTTGAAACCCCTCGCGGGCCAGCCGGCGCAGCGGATCGAGAACCGCCTTGTGTTCGGTCGCAGCCGCGATGAAGTGATCGCCCTGGGGTCGATACATCGCGGCGACGCCTTTGAGGGCGAGATTGTTGCTTTCGGTGGCACCGCTAGTGAAAACGATTTCGCGCGGATGGGCGCCGATCAGGCAGGCCACTCGTTCGCGGGCTTGTTCAACGGCCTCCTCGGCTTCCTGGCCGAACGTGTGAGTCAGGCTGGCGGCGTTGCCGTAACGCTCGGTGAAGTAAGGCAACATCGCCTCAACGACGCGCGGATCGGTCCGCGTCGTGGCGTTGTTGTCCAGGTAGATCTTCGCCATTCGTTTCGGCCCCTGCATGTTAAGGAGGTATTTCGCTACTTCATTTTAACATCGGGGAAAGATGCGGCAAAGTCCGTCCGCGCACGCAGCGCAGCGGAGCAAACGGCGCGAAGAGCCGCGACCGCAAGGGAGCGATGTTTCCTCCCGCGCCCTTACAATCGCGGCTCTTCGCCGCTGCCCGCGGCTCGGATCTCGGCGCTCGGAGAGAATTTTTCTGGACAGAGCTAATTCTTTCTGGCATAAACGGTTCCATCGTAAGTAACAGTCGCTCGTCCTCAGAATTTCCAAAAAATACCGTCCCGTGACAGACTCGAACGTTCCACCTAATAGAGAAGGCGAGCCGTCGAGTAGTTTGCTGGTGCGCGTCCAGGCACGCGATCAGGCCGCCTGGTATCGTCTTGTCCATTTGTACACACCGCTGGTGTGCCATTGGTGCCAGCGCACCGGTTTGCAGCCGGCGGATGTCGAGGACGTTGGCCAGGAGGTGTTCAAAGCCGTGTGGCGCACCATCCAGGGTTTTCGCCGGAACCAGGCCAGCGATACGTTCCGCGGCTGGCTGCGCACCATCACGCGCAGCAAGATCGTCGATTTCTACAGGCGTCAACGCGCCCAGGCAGCGGCGGCGGGAGGCAGCGACGCTTTGACTTTGGTTTGTGAGGTGCCGGATCCGCAGTGGAAGGACACGGACGAGGAGGCAGACCAAGCCGAGGCCTCCTTGCTCTACCAACGAGCGATGGAGTTGATCCGGACTACCGTCTCGGAAAAGACCTGGCTTGCCTTTCAAGCGTACGTCCTGGAGGGCCAGGATCCGGCTGAGGTGGCGGCGACGCTGGACATGAACGTCGGCGCCGTTTACTCGGCCAAGTCGCGCGTTCTCAAACGACTTCACGACGAATTCGAGGATCTTCTCGATCCGTGAAGTCCGGCAGCAGGGGGACCATCCGTTGGACTTAGACTACCGAGCATGGAAATCGGCGTGTCCCGACCGGGACACGCTGGCGGCTTTCTCGCGAGGCCGTTTGCCCGATGAACCCCTTGAAATCGTCGCCGAGCATGTCTCTTCCTGCGCCCACTGCGCCACCATTTTGGAAGAGCTACAAGCCAAAGACACCGTCGTGTTCCGCTTACGCCGGCCTTCGGCCGACAGGCCCGTGGTGGATGAAGCCGTCTGCGCCAAGTTGGCGGAGCAGGCCCGCGCTATCCTGGAAGCCGAGCCGGTCCCGGCCACGGTGTCCGGCGACTCTCCGACGGTAGAGATCCAGGGGCCGCCGCTGCCGGCCGTTTTCGGCCGTTACCTTCTGCTGGAGCGACTCGGCCAGGGCGGCATGGGCATTGTCTACAAAGCTCGGCATGAAGTGCTGGAGCTTCTTGTCGCCATCAAGATGATCCGCGCCGGCACCTACGCCAGTACCGAGGAGCGGCGGCGCTTTCAACGGGAGGGCAAGGCGATTGCTCGCATCCGGCATGCACATGTCGTGCAGATTCACGACTTCGGCGAGCAGGAGGGGCAACTGTACCTCTCGATGGAATTGCTGGAAGGCGGCACACTGACCGACCGACTTTGCAACGGCCCCTTGCCGGAGCGTGAGGCAGCGGAGTTGGTGCTGGCGTTGACGCATGCGGTGGCGGCCGCACACGAGCAGGAAGTAGTGCATCGCGATCTCAAGCCGGGCAATGTGCTGTTCACGGCGGACGGCACGGTCAAGATCACTGATTTCGGCTTGGCCAAGGTGCTGGACGCGGCGACAAGCGAGACCGTGAGCGACGCGATTCTGGGCACGCCAACCTATATGTCTCCAGAGCAGGCAAGCGGCGAGGGCCGGAAGATCGGCCCCGCCACGGATGTCTATGCGTTGGGAGTGATTCTGTATGAGGCGTTGACGGGAAGCCCGCCGCTGAAAGCCGAGAGTCGGATGCGGACCCTTGATCTGGTGCGGACGCGCGAGCCGGAGCAGCCATCGCGGCGGCGTCCGGGGTTATCGCGTGATTTGGAGGCGATTTGTCTGAAATGTCTGGAAAAGACACCAGAACAACGCTATCCCTCGGCGACAGCACTGGCGGAAGACCTGGATAATTGGCTGCGCGGCGAGCCGACCAAAGTACGGCCGCCCGGATGGCGAATCCGTTTCTGGCATCGTCTGCGCCGCCGTCCTCGGTTGGCTTTTGCCGCTGCCTTGTTCTTGTTCGCGGTCGTCGCGTTGGGGGCGGGCTTGTGGTATCGCGATCCGGAACGGCCGATCCAGAACATCGAGTCGGAATTAGCGCGCGGTCGAGCGCAGACGTTGATTGGAGAGACAGGCGGCCCCCGCTGGTCGCGCTGGCGTGCGGGAGAGGCAACCTCGCAGATGTCCGTCCTCTCAGACGGTACGTTCTCTCTCAACTCCTGGCAAAGCGCTCTGCTGGAATTGGTTCCTGATCCGCAGAGATCCCATTACCGATTTCGGGCGTTGGTGCGTCACCAAAAAGGAGCATTCCAATCTGAAATAGGCATCTACTTCGCGCATCACCCGCACGTACATCCGGCCGGCATCATGCAACAGTTCGCGGCTCTGACATTCTACGATATTGAGAGCAATGTAGATAATTGGGCCAAGAACAAAGCGAGGCTTCCCAATTTCACGCAGCCGCGGCCCCTGGGCAATCCTGCCATGCTCGATCCGCATCTGTACGCTGAACGCGCACCTGAACCCTGGACAACCAGTATGCACGTTGGCCGGCGCGCTTGGTTCGAGCCTACACTCGCGGGAAATAAAGAATGGCGAGAGCTGGCGGTGGAAGTTACACCGGCGGGAATCTGGGGTTTCTGGGGTGACAAGCCGATGGGCATTTTTACCTCTACGCAATTGGTGGACCGTAGTATCGAATGCTTGTTTAAACTACAAACGACCCATCCGGAAGATCCTTTCGGGCGCGGCGTGTTTCCCGTCTACGCCCCGCGAGGGGGACTGGGGTTGTATGTCTACAATGGCGCGGCCGCTTTTCGTCGCGTCGTGATTGAACCTTTGGACGATCTCGAATGAGTTTTTGCTTCGAGTCTGCTGAGATGGAACCGTAGGCCAACGTAGGCCCGGAAAGACACTATCACGATTTCTGAGGAGGCTTCTTATGAAGACCGCAGCGGGGACCTCTCGTCCCGCACCGGGGATCCGTCATCCTCTACCAACCCGAAGATGGCCAACCCATTTCGCGGCTTATGGGTTTGTAGATGAAAGTGTAGAACACGTATTCGGCCATTTGATGAACCTGAGCACAGGGCAGACATACCCTGGAGTAGAGATTCATCCACCCTCCAGTGATACAGGGTTTTGGGTCATTAGCTTTGGCCTTCCCGACAACTTCCCAGTTGGCAGCAACCTGTATCTGCTCGCGGTTTTCAATGCGGACTCCATCCAGGATGGACCGATCCTGACTATCGTCTCGAACCTCCTATTCTTTCCGAAGGGGAAACCTGGTTACGGTAATGTCGTGGTCGATTACCCCCAAAACGATGATCAGGTCGGCAGCGAGTTCGCCGCTTCCGGGACGGCCCCAAATAGCACGGGTGTTACGGGGAAATTCGGTGGATGTACAGGAACGATTACGCAGGGTGCTCCAGGACCAAATTGGATCCTCTATTGCCAGGATAACGGTGCTCTTGGTTCTCACTGCACCTTGACGGTCTCTCAGCAGAATGCTGGAGATGGGACGGGTACCTTCACCATCGGTCCTGCTTGAGCGGGAACCAACGGCTGTTCCCCCAAGGACGCGAGTAGGAATAACTTCGACCAGCGACGCTTCGCGGAAGCGTCGCTGACCTCGATCCGGGTTGTTCGTAATCAGGGGGATCCCCAGATGGACACAGAACAAAGCGCATCCGATTCCGCATGTCCCGATCGAGACACGCTGGCGGCCTTCTCGCGCGGTCGTTTGCCCGACCATCCCCTGGAAGCGATTGCCGAGCATGTCTCGTCTTGCCCCCACTGCACCACCATCCTGGAGCAGCTGCAAAACGAGGACACCATTCTATCCCGCTTACGCCGTCCTTCGGCCGAGAAGCCCGTGGTCGATGAAGCCGTCTGCGCGCAGTTAGCGGAGTATGCCCGCGCCATTCTGGAAGCGGAACCGTTCCCTGCCACGGTGTCCGATGCCGTCACTACCGAGGTTATTCCGGGACCGCCGATGCCGGCTGTCTTTGGCCCCTATGTACTGCTGGAGCGTCTTGGCCAAGGCGGCATGGGTGTCGTCTACAAGGCCCGGCAGGAGAAGCTGAAACGCCTCGTCGCCGTCAAGATGCTCCGGGCCGGCGCTTATGCCAGCGACGAAGAGCGGCGGCGTTTTCAGCGCGAGGGCCAAGCCATTGCCCGCATCCGTCATGCACATGTCGTGCAGATTCACGACTTCGGTGAGTATGAGGGACTACTGTACTTCTCGATGGAGTTGCTCGAAGGCGGGACGTTATCCGCTCGACTTCGCAAAGGTGCGTTGCCGGAGCGTGAGGCAGCGGAGTTGCTGCGGGCGTTGGCTCAGGCGGTGGCGGCGGCACACGAGCAAGAAGTGGTGCATCGCGATCTCAAGCCGGGCAATGTACTGTTTACGGCGGACGGCACGGCGAAGATTACCGATTTCGGCTTGGCCAAGGTGCTAGATGCCGAAAGCAGCAGCGTCACCGGCACCGTCACGATTATGGGCACGCCGGCGTACATGGCGCCGGAGCAGGTCCGGGGCGAGGGGTGGAAGATCGGCCGAGCCACGGATGTGTATGCGTTGGGAGTCATCCTGTACGAGACGCTGACGGGGAATTTGCCGTTCTGTGGGGAGAGTCGATCGCAAACCCTGGAACTGGTGCGGACGGCCGAGCCAGAGCCGCCGTCGCGGCGGCGTCCCGGACTAGCGCGGGATCTGGAGGCGATCTGTCTGAAATGCCTGGAAAAAGAGCCGGAACAGCGCTATCCCTCGGCGGCGGCGCTGGCAGAGGACCTGGACAATTGGCTACGCGGCGAGCCGACTACCGTGCAGCCGCCCCGATGGTGGGTCCGTTCGTGGCGTCATTCGCGTCGTCGCCCTTGGCAGGCTGTGGCCGCTGTCTTGTTTCTGTTCGCGGCGGCCGCCGTGCTGGCGGCCTTGTGGTATCGCGATCCAGATCGACCAATCCGGGCCATCGAATCCGAACTGGCGCGCGGACGGCCGCAAACCCTGATTGGCGAGAGGGAAGGCCCACGCTGGTCGCGCTGGTGTGCCGGACAGTCGGTGTCGCAAACATCTGTTCTCTCGGATGGCACTTTCATCCTCACCTCCTGGCAAGGCGCCTTACTGGAATTGGTGCGCGATCCGCAACGGTCCCACTACCGATTAAGCGCGTTGGTAAGACACGAACTCGGCGCGGAACGGGCCCAGATTGGTATCTATGTCGCGCATCACCCGCACGCGCATCCGGCCGGCTCGGTTCATCAATTCACGGCCCTGACCTTCTTCGATATTGAGGACCAAAAAAAGAAGTCGGTCCAGCGCGCCGCCCAATTCCTCCTTATCAAGCCGCCGCTGTCCCCGGGCAATCCTGCCATGCTCAAACCGCATCTGTATGGCGAACGCGCTCCCGGAGCCTGGATGCCGTCGATGCCCATTGCCCGGCGGGTTGTTTTCCAACCCGTTGGCGCGGGTGCCATCGAGTGGCGGGAGTTGGCGATGGAGGTAACGCCGACCGGGGTGCGGGCCTTCTGGGGCGACGAGGCCATGAGGATTCTGACGGCCGAGAAGTTGGGGGGCTTTATCAACGGATATTTGACCGAGGCACACAAGCTTGAGCCGGATGAACCTTTCAACCGCGGCTTGCATCCCGTCTATGCACCGCGAGGCGGGCTGGGGTTGTATGTCGAGAATGGCACAGCCGCCTTTCGCCGCGTCGTGATCGAGCCGTTGGAAGATCCCGAATGAGTTTTTTCTTCGGGTCTGCCGAGATGTTCCCCCAGAGGGAGGCCCAGGATTTACTTCGGTTAGCGACCCTTCGCGGAAGCGTCGCTGACCTCGATCCGTGATGGCCGGCAGAAGGAGACCATCAGATGGACCCAAACCCCCGAGCATCGGAATCGGCTTGTCCCGATCGGGACACCCTGGCGGCCTTTAGTTGCGGCCGTTTGCCCGACGATCCCTTGGAACTCATCGCCGAACACGTTTCTTCCTGCGCCCGCTGCGCCACCATTTTGGAAGAGTTACAAGTCAAGGATACGGTCGTTTTCCGCTTACGCCGGTCTTCGGCCGACAAACCCGTGGTGGATGAAGCCGTCTGCGCGCAATTGGCCGAACAGGCCCGCGCCATCCTGGAAGCGGAGTCGGTCCCGGCCACGGTGAACGGGACCGGCGCCGCCGAAGTGCTCCCAGTGCCGCGGCTGCCGGCCGTCTTTGGGCCGTATCTGTTGCTGGAGCGAATCGGCCAGGGCGGCATGGGCATCGTGTACAAAGCCCGGCAGGAGACGCTGAAACGTCTCGTCGCCCTGAAGATGATCCGCGCCGGCAGCTACGCCAGCGCCGAGGAGCGGCTGCGTTTTCAACGGGAGGGCGAGGCCATTGCTCGCATCCGGCATGGGCACGTCGTGCAGATTCACGACTTCGGCGAGCACGAGGGACAGATGTATTTCTCCATGGAACTGCTGGAAGGCGGCACGTTGTCCAGTCGGCTTCACAAAGGACCCTTGCCGGAGCGTGAGGCGGCCGAGTTGGTGCGGGCGTTGGCGCAAGCGGTGGCGGCGGCGCACGAGCAAGAGGTGGTTCATCGCGATCTCAAGCCGGGCAATGTGTTGTTCGCGGCGGACGGCACGGCCAAGATCACCGATTTTGGCTTGGCCAAGGTGCTGGATAGCGGCAGCAGCGTCACCTGCACGGACGCCATTATGGGCACGCCGGCGTACATGGCGCCGGAGCAGGTCCGGGGCGAAGGGTGGAAGATCGGCCGAGCCACCGATGTGTATGCGTTGGGAGTCATCCTGTACGAGACGCTGACGGGGAATTTGCCGTTCTGTGGGGAGAGTCGATCGCAAACCCTGGAACTGGTGCGAACGGCCGAGCCGGAGCTGCCGTCGCGGCGGCGTCCCGGGCTAGCGCGGGATCTGGAGGCGATCTGTCTGAAATGTCTGGAAAAAGAGCCAAAACAGCGCTATCCCTCGGCGGCGGCGCTGGCCGAGGATCTCCAGCGCTGGCTCGACGGCCAAACCATCCAGGCTCGTCCCATGCGCTGCTACCACCGCGCTTTGCGAAAGATTCGCCGCAATCCGGCGACATTCACGGCAATCGGCGTGCTCATCGTTCTGATCGTTCTATTGTCCTCCTTGCCGTATCTCCTTGATCCGCAAAGGAAGGTAGAAAGATTTCAGACGCGTTTGCGCCGCGGCGAAACGGTCACGCTCATCGGCCAAACGGGCGGTCCTGCCTGGTCCCGCTGGCCTCTCCGTCCGGGAGCCTTGGTCACGGCAGGCGCGGGCGGCAATGTTTTTACGATCAGCGCCCACGACGCTGCCCTGCTCCAGTTGCTTGAAGATCCACAGAGAAGTTATCGCCTCACGGCCCAGGTCCGCCACGATGATGGTTCAAGGGATAGCGAAGTCGGCTTGTTTTTTCTGCATAGTGAGCACGATACAGCTAGCGGCCGCCATCACTGCTTCTGCACGCTAACCTATAACGACCACGAAGCCCTCCACCCACAGGCCGGCCAGCTTAGCTCCCTCGTAAGCTGTAAGGTCTGTCGAGCGCACGTACCAACCTCCGGAGACCAGGGGAATCTGGCTGGTGAATTCTTCACCCCCGCGGCCCTGATCAACCCGACGGAGACCCCCTGGCGCGAACTGGCCGTCGAAGCTCGAAGCGACGAGATCTCGGTATTCTGGCAAGGACAATGCTTCGCCCAGCTATCCCGCGCTCGCATCATCGCTCAGTTCCAAGTACCGAAATTGCGCTGGAGCAACGGAAAGCCGGTAGATCTCTATCCGGACCTTCAACCGACGTTCGGCCCGCGCGGCGCGCTGGGACTTTATGTAAGCAATGGCAAGGCGTCTTTTCGGCACGTCGTCGTGCAACCTCTTGAGGAACCGTAACCTCTGTACTTTTCTGCAAAGGAGCCGTTATGTCCACCCCTAACCCGGTGCACTCTACCAAACCTCTACTAGCAGGCCCTTCGATTACGATTGTCAACCCCCCAACACTCTCCGGAGGCAAGATAGCCACGGAACAACCGGACTTTACCGCTTATGGCTACGTCAATCCCACGACGGCCTCGATGAGTGCCTGGGCCGTCGATTCGAACAACAACCAATATGCGGGAACTGCCGTCACGCCTCCCCCACAGCCATACAATTGGGCTTTCTCCTTTAACCTCCCCTCCGGTACTGCCATTTACACGCTTGTCGTGCAGGGAATAACTTCCGATGGAACGACCAACGCTACGGTGAAGTTTTCCGCGTGAGTACGGAATCCCGCATGAGGAAAGCGCTTGTTTTCGTTTTGCGACGCTTCGGGGAAGCGTCGCAAAACGGCGGGCTGATTGGCAATATCGCCGTGGCTGGGTATAGTGGGGTTGTGCTTCCTCCTTTGAGGAAGCATAACCCCGTCCTTCGGCCCTGGAGGCATCTGCCGCAATGAAGTGCATCCCGCTTGCCTCAGCGCTGGTTCTGGCTGCTGGTGCCGCTCTTCTCGCTCTGCTGGACGGAGCGGCCGCCGAGCATCCGCCCGGCGGCGACGATTGGAAATACGATATTGTCTATCGCAAAAATGGCGATAACTTTCGCGGCGTGGTCCTCCGGCACGAATGCGGCGAAGTGCGGATGTGGTGCATCGTCCGAAATCCCGGCCGGCCCACCGTCTTCTATCGCGTCAATCTGCCCGAGAGCGAGATCGAACGCATCGACATGCTGCCCGATGAGGAGCATGAGAAATTGCGGCAGCGCTTCGAGGCGCTGCGCGAAGAGCATCGCCGGATGCCCGATCCCTTGCGGGCGATCGACTCCGACAGGGCCGTCGTCCCGGGCGCCGACAAGATCAAGCTGTATCCGGTGCCGTGGCGCGGCCAGGCACGGACCAAGGCGTTGGCGTATCGCTCCAGTTATTTTGAGCTGGAATCGAATGCGTCGCGCCGCGTGGTCCTCGTCGCCGCCAGCCAGCTCGAGCAGGTGTACGCCGCCTATGTCCGCAGTTTGCCGCCGCGAGCCAAGGGGCGGCCGACGACCATCCTTCTGCCGCAATCACGGGCCGACTATCAGGCGCTTGTGCGCGGTCAGGGACGAACCTTGCTCAACCCTGCTTTCTTCGATCCCGACAAAAATCAGATCGTTTGCGCTTTCGACTGGAAGCACATGAACGAGGAGCTGGAGCGCGTGCAGGCCGAGCACGCCAAGCTGCGGGCCAAGGTAGATGAATGCGAGGCGGAGCTGAAGAAAGCCTATAAGGATAAGGGCGAGATTCCCGCCGAGTTCAAAACGGCCTTGATCGAGCAGCGTCGTCGAATTCAGGCCACCGAGATGCGCAATCAGGAAACGATCGCCCGCGCTCGGCGGCGGCTGTTTCAGCGCTTGTTCCACGAAGCCTTTCACGCCTATTTGCTGAATTTCGTCTATCCGCCGCGCGAAGGGGAGCTGCCACGCTGGCTCAACGAAGGACTGGCGCAGATTTTCGAGACGGCCGTTTTCGAAGTGGGAGAGCTGCGCATCGGCCACGCCGATCCGGAACGCTTGGAGGCGGTGCGGCAGGCACTGAGCAAGAAAGCGTTTTTGCCGGTGGCCGACTTGCTTCGCTGTGGGGCGAAACAGTTCCAGGTGGCGCACGATGGCGAGAAGCAACTCTCGGATCGCTATTATCTGTCTTCGTGGGCGCTGGCCTTTTACCTCACCTTCGATCGCAAGCTGCTTGGTACGCCGGCCCTGGATAGCTACGTGCGCCAGTTAAAGCGAGGCACCGATCCCTTGGAAGCGTTCCGCGAGCTGACCGGCCAACCCCTTGCGGATTTCGAGCGCGATTTTTTCAGCTATCTCGCTCGTCTGTATCCCGACGGCCGCATCGGCGCGAAGAAATGAGAGCCAATTTATAGCAAACTAACCCGGAACCACTTCGAGATTGCTGTAGCGGCGCTCTGCTGTAGGACGGCCTTCCTAGGCCGTCCGGATGGCACGTGGACGGCCTAGGAAGGCCGTCCTACAGCAGAGCGCCGCTACACGAGCCTCGACTGCGTTCTCAAAATTGGCACTTCTATCCGCGTGTTTGCCGGGACAATTGCCAGAGCACGTAACTTACCGCGGCGCTCGCGCCCACGACCATCAAGATCAGCGGGAGCTTGCGCGTGCGCTTGCTGGGCGCGGGCGGATGATTGCCCAAGGGCGACATCTTATCCGCCGGTTTGTCCGTCGAAGGCGGATGCGGCGGAGCTGCTTCGGCTTGCTCCATGTGCGAGGCCACTTGCGGGCCGATCAGCGGCACCTCCGCTGGATCACCTGTGGACACGGGATGGCGCAAGAAGAGCCTCAACAAATAGACCACAACCAAACCGATCACCGCGAGGATGAGGATGGGCTTCAGTCTCTCCTCAGCGTTCTCGATCAGGGTCTTCACCGAGTCGCCAAACCAGTAGCCGAGGAAGAAGAAGAAACTGTTGCCGACGACGGCGCCAAGTCCGTCGGCGAGCAAGAAGCGCGGCAGTGGCAGGCGCATGGAGCCTGCCGTCAAAAACAACGGCGCGCGAATGCCGGGTACGAGCCGGCCGAATACGAGGATACTGACGCCGTAGCGGTGGAAGTTTTCCTCGGTTCGGCGACGGCGATGGGATGGCAATAAGTGGGTCATCCACCGGGATTTCATCAATCGGTCGCCGCCCCACCAGCCGAGGCTGAAGAGGATGATGTCGCTGAGGATGACACCGGCGATGCAGACCGGCAGCATCACCCACCAGCGGACGTGGAGGGTATCGCCGGCGGGAACGATCTGCGGCCCGACGGCCGGCCCGGCGCCGCCGAGCGTGGCCCAGGGCAATCCGCCGGGGAAACCGCCCTGCGGATTGACGGCCAAGAGTCCGGCCGCTTGCAAGGCCGCGACATCCTCGGCAGATAGCTCACGTGCGGCCGCCGTGCGTTCGAGAGCGGCCCAGGGCAATCCGCCGGGGAAACCGCCCTGCGGATCGAAGGCTAGAAGACCCGCGACTTCTCGTGGAGTGGGATAGGCCAGGGGCACCTCGACGGTTTCCGGCGGCGGCGGCAGCCGTCCGGCCATCGCGCCCGCGAAACTGATCACCAACTCCTCGGGCGCCGGCGCGCCCAGGCCGGCCGCCACCAAGGTGCTGAACGCCACCACGTAAGCCCACAGTTCACCCGCTGACACCACCCTGTCAACTCCTCACGCGATTTCTCCACGGTTTCGTCTGTAAGCCTGCCGCGAACGGCCCTTGGGTGCATTATCCTTACCCGCGGCGATGGTGGAAAGAGGACAGTTGTTCGCCAAGCACTTCCTCCGTCGTTTTCGTTTCGCTGTCGCCAAACGCCCAGCGTTCTCTTATGCTACTCCGAAACCACCCCATTATTTAACCACCGAAATGAGTAGAAGCGATGAAGCTCGGATTAATCAACTCCGCCTGGGCACAGACCGGACAGGACACCGCGTTCGGCATCCGGATGACCAAGGAGATCGGCTTCGACACCATCGACATCTTTGCCGATCCGCTCGATCTCGATGCCCGCGAGCGCCGTCTCATCCGCCGCGAATGTGAGCGTGCCGGCTTGCCGATCATCAGCATCGCCTGCGTCGCCGTCGGACTCATCGACTTCAATCCCAGCGTGCAGCGTTTCCACCTCGACCGCTGCCGCCGCTATCTGGATCTTGCCTACGAATATGAGGCCAAAAACCTGCTCTTGGTATTGGGCGAGTACATTTGGGAGCGGCAAGTCATTCCGCCGGCCGAGCAGTGGCAAACCGGCGTCCGCAACGTCCGCGAGCTGGGCAAATACGCCGCCGATCTCGGCCTGCTCATCGCCCTTGAGCTGGAGCCGTTCAAGCTCTCGCTCGTCCATAATGTCGAGACGATGCTGCGTTTCCTGCAAGATGTCGATCATCCCGCCGTGCGCGCCAATATCGATGTCTCGCATTTGCAGCTCTCGGGCACCAAGGCGGAGGAGCTGCGTCGTCTCAAAGGCTTGGCGACGCACGTACACCTGAGCGATTGCGACGGCAAAGTCCACGGCGACCTGCCGCCGGGCCGCGGTGTCGTGGATTTCCTTCCATATCTGCGCGAGATCAAGGATCTGGCCATCGACGGCGCGGTCAGCATCGAGCTGGAGTATTCGCCGCAGCCGGAGCGCATCGTCGATTGGGTGCGCGAAGCTTACGAGGCAACAGATCGACTTATGCGTCAGGTCGGCTTGCGCGATTGATTGGAAGAAGAAACGAACCGCCAAGACGCCAAGGACAGAAAGAGACAGAAGAACTCAGAGAACCCTGAGCCGCCGAGATACGGCGATTCCCGTTTTTTGTCTCTTTCTGTCCTTGGCGTCTTGGCGGTTCGTTTTGTTTCTGGTGGTTAGCCGAACTTGCTTGTGGTGGAAGCTGTCAGTAGATTGAAGGCCATGCTGGAGTGGCGGAATCGGCAGACGCATCGGACTTGAGAATTTGAGCACCGGAGTGGGAAACCCTCCGCGTGAATTCAGTCGAAGTCGGGGAACCCGCAGCACGTCGGATGATGGTGGCGGCAATCCCGAGCCAAGCTCCGGCCTGTGCCGGAGAAGGTGTAGAGACTTGGCGGCTGAGGCCTACCGGGGGCACCCACGGCCAAGGGAAAGTCCAGACCACAAACCGCAAGGGTGGCGAAAGCCATAGTGGTACGAAAATCCGAAGGGGCGAAAGCCCCGTGAGGGTTCGAGTCCCTCCTCCAGCATTTTCCTTTCGTCTTGTCGATCCCGCGCGCCCGCCTACATCAAAAGCAACCGACGTTTCCTCACCCCACTACAAGGAGAAGACCATGCGCAAACAGCTTTCCTGCGTTCTCGTCCTGGCTCTAGGTATTGTCACGTTCGCCGCCTGGACTTCGAATGCACGGAAAAATGCCGAAGCGGCCGAATTGGTCGCCCGGGATGTACGGAAGAACGCCGAAGCGGAGGAACAGAAAGGACCGTTGCTCGTCCACAACGTCTACTTCTCGCTCAAGGACAACTCGGCCGAAGCGAAAAAAAAGCTCGTGGATGCTTGCAAGAAGTACCTGACCGAGCATCCCGGTGAAATACACTTCGGGGCGGGCACCCGCGCCGAAGATCTCAATCGTGAAGTCAACGACCGCGATTTCGACGTTTCGCTGCATATCGTTTTCAAGGACAAGGCAGCGCACGACAAGTACGCGGGCGCCGAACGCCACCTGAAATTCATCGACGAAAACAAGGACAATTGGAAGAAAGTCCGCGTCTTCGATTCCGTTATTCGTCCATAGAACCATTCTGCGTTTAGGGGCGATGCGCAGTCCAGCGCGAACCTCCGCGCTGGACTGCGCATCGCCCCTAAAGGAAATACTCTATAATCCCCGTTGTACCCGCACGCGCGGATAGCAGAATCAAGGAACAAAGCACATGGCGGAGTGGCAGCGAACACATACCTGCGGCGAATTGCGCGAAGCGCACATCGGACAAACGGTCGTCCTCAACGGCTGGGTGAATACCTATCGAGCCTACAACGACCAGATTTTCGTCGATCTGCGCGACCGCTACGGTCTGACTCAGGTGGTTTTCGAGTCCGATCATGCCGATTTGTTCGCCGCCGCCCAGGATGTCCGCAATGAATGGGTGCTAGCGGTGAGGGGGAAGGTGCGCGAACGGCTGCCGGGCAAGCACAATCCGAAATTGGCGACCGGCGACATCGAAGTGTTGGCCGACACGCTGCACATCCTCAACCGCTGTCCGCCGCCGCCGTTCGAGGTCATGTCCGTGCCATTGGAAACCAGCTTCGGCGATCCTGAATTGGCCGGCGAGGATCTGCGCTTGCAGTATCGCTATCTCGATCTGCGCCGCCCTACTCTGCAGCGCACGCTTGCCCTCCGGCATCGTCTGAACAAAGTTATCCGCGATTATCTCGACGCCCAGGGGTTTCTGGAGCTGGAAACGCCGCTCCTGGGCCGCAGTACGCCGGAAGGCGCTCGCGATTATCTCGTGCCCAGCCGGCTTTCGCGCGATGAGAAGACGGGCCGGCCGCATTGGTATGCGCTGCCGCAATCGCCGCAGTTGTACAAACAGCTTCTCATGGTCGCCGGCTACGACAAGTATTTCCAGATCGCCCACTGTATGCGCGACGAGGACTTGCGCGCCGACCGCCAGCCGGAGTTCACGCAGCTCGACGTGGAAATGTCGTTCGTCGAGATGAACAACGTGCTGACCGTTATTGAAGGGCTGATTGCGGCGGTCTTTTCCGAGTGCGTCGGCGTGACGATACCCCTGCCATTGCCGCGGCTGGGTTATGAGGAGGTCATGCTGAAATACGGCAGCGATAAGCCGGACTTGCGCTTCGGGCTGGAGATCGTCGATATCACGGAGCTCGCAAGTCGTACGGAATTCGTAGACTTTCGGGACGTGATTACGACAGGAGGGCGTGTTCTTGCTATCAACGCCAAAGACGCTGCCAATCCCAGCCCAGTGAACCCAAAGCGTGAAAAATTCTCACGAAAGTACATCGATGCATTGATTGAAGGGTTCAGAAAGCACATCGGAGGCAACCTATCATACGCGAAGTTTGAGGGCAACTCATTTAGCACCGGAGTCGCCAAGTACCTCACTCCGATCACTGGTGAGCTACAGCAACTTCTGAATTTGGAACAGTATGATTTGATTGTTTTCGGTGCGGGAAAGAATCTTTACGAAGGTATGGGGACGGTACGGAAATACCTGGCCGATGAGGTTCTCAAACTTGTCGATCCGAGCAAGAAGGACGTCAAAGCAGCCTGGGTTGTCGATTTTCCATCGTTTATTTGGGACGAAGAAGAGAAGCGCTGGGCGGCCAATCATCATCCGTTCACCGCGCCGCGAGACGAGGATTTGCCCCAGTTGGAGAGCGAGCCGGCGAAAGTCCGGGCCAAGGCATATGATCTAGTCATCAATGGCTACGAAGTGGGCGGCGGCAGCATCCGTATTCACAGTCCGGAAGTGCAAGCGCGCATGTTCGCCGCGCTCGGCATGTCCCCCGAGCAGGCACGGCAGCGTTTCGGCTTCCTTCTTGATGCCCTCAAATACGGCGCTCCGCCGCACGGAGGCATCGCCCTGGGTCTGGACCGTATGATCATGATCTTGGCGGGTACGACCAATATCCGCGATGTCATCGCCTTCCCGAAGAACCAGAAAGCGCGCGACCTGATGACGGGAGCGCCCGCCGCGGTGGACCCGAAGCAATTGCGCGAATTGGGGCTGTGAATGAAGTGAGGAGTGAGGAGTGAGGAGTAAGGAGAAAAAGAACCTATTCTTCTCTCCTCACTCCTCACTCCTCACTCCTTACTCAAATCAGCGTTGGGCAACGCCAACCGGAGGCAAGGTCAACGTGACCGGGGTGATTTCACCGGCCTTCACCGTGACGACCTGTTCGGCCTTGATGGGCTTGCCATCGCGGACGACCTCGGCCGTCAAGGTGTAGTGATATTCCTTGCCGGCATTCAGGGTCGGCGACTGGAAGACGCGGCTGGTGCCGATCGAAGTCGTGGCCTCGTTATCGATGAGCAACTTGGCGTCGTTGGGCAGCTCAACCAAGATGGTCGCCGGCGCCGACAACTGCGACGTCTTTTTCTCCTTCGGCATCGTGGTCTTCTCCGGCGTGGCGGGGACGGTGGTGCCCGGCATAATCATGCCGCCACCGATGCCGCCCATGCCGCCGCCATAGCAACCTGCGCCGCCATAGCAACCGCCATAGCCCATGCCCATGCAGCCGCCGTAGCCGCCGCCCATGCAGCCGCCATAGCCCATGCCCATGCAGCCGCCGTAGCCGCCGCCGTAGCAACCGTGACAACCGCCACCCCGACCGCCGCGTCCACCGCGTCCGCCGTGGCAACCGCCATAACAGCCGCCACAGCAACCGCCGCGACGTCCGGTGTCCGGCAGATCCACACTCGTCGTCAACGCCGCCATCAGGATCACACTGTACATCGAAATTACCTCCCTAGAAATTGGAACAACCCACAGCCTTTGGCGTGGAGAACTCCTCCACACTTAAGACTGCCCGTCTGAGGTTATCCAGAACAACAGTGGTCGTGGACAAAAAGAGAAAAGAAGGGGGTGCCGCCGCATCCCAATTGGGAGCCAACGGTAGCCAGAAAGCGCGTCCAAGCCTTTAGCCCTCCTTCCAAGCGCGGCGGGTGGTGCGAGTTGCGACCCGCGCCGCGACTGTAGCGATTGAGGTAAATAGTAAAGAAGGCAAAATAGGGAGTCAACCGCAAAATGGGAAGTTTGAGCAGAATCGATAACTTTTCTGTAATTGGCACATTGTTTCACAAGGACGTAAAGGACAACAGGGATATTAAGGACCCCAAGGCAAACGCAGTCTGATAAACCAGAAGCGGGAAGCGACTTTTTCGATGTCGTTCATCTCTTTCGCGCCATCCCAAATACACGACAGGATGGGTAGCTCGCGGACATCCCGCCGTGGCGCAAGGATCGCTGAAATGAGCGTTCTCCTCCTGAGACTCCGGCTTGTGCCCTCCCTGACCGAATTTTTTTGTCATCCTCCGTAGCTTGCCTGATTCAATCGGGTATCCTGAAAGAGAGACAGCATCTGTCTGGGTCTCCGCATCTAGAAGAGGAACTTTGCCATGGCGCGCGATCCCGCACCTTCGGACTCATCCCTTGCTAGCGCCCTGCGTACCTTCCGCCGGCCTTGGCCGATCATGGGGGCTGGATTGGCGTTCACCGTCGCGGGTCTGGCATTGATGCAAACTTCCGTGGTGCCGTTGCGGGTGATTTTCTTGGGTGTAGGCACCCTGTTGGCCGGCATCGCCGTCGCTCGCCGCTTGCAGACGGCCAGCTGGGAATGGGAGGACCGTCTGGAGTCGGCCGGTCTTTTGGGGGTGGCCGCCTTCGTGGCCATGTTCGGCTACATGGCGATGGATGAGAGTTGGGATTCCGGCACGCTCTTCTACTTTGTGTTGATCGTCGTCTCCCTCGTGGGTGCGTTTCTCGTGCTGTTGCCGCGGCGTGGCCGGCGCATCGCGGCTGTTGTATTGGTATTGCTGCACTTCGGCGGCATCCTCACGGCGGTGACATCCGTGCCGCCGCGCAACAACCCGGCCCCCTGGCTGTCCATGCAATTGTGGACCAACTTCTACCGTAATTACCTGTTTTTCGCGTACTTGACCAACGCTTACCATTTCTACTCGCCCGATCCGGGACCGGCGACGCTGTTGTGGTTCCACGTCGAGTATGCCGACGGCCGGGCCCGCTGGGTTAAGATTCCGAATCGCCACGATAGTCCGGTCGGCTTGCATCACCAACGCATGTTGGCAGCGGCGGAGAGCACCATGAACCCCGGCTTTCCGCTGATGAATGAACAGCAGGTCAAGGCTTTTGAGGAAAAATTTCACACCAAGTACGAGCTGCTGCCCGGCATCAAGCACGATCTTGGTGAGGAAATCAACAAGCGGCGGCGGATCGCTCCGAACCTCGTCAATTTTGTCGATCCCAACGACGGCCGGCCCGCGCCGCTTTATCCGATTTTCGATGCGACGGGCCAGTTCCCGCAATATGCCGAACCCTCGGACCCGAGCCGGCGGTTGATCTCTTCCTTTGCCCGCCATATCGCCCATACTGAGCCGGATCCCGAAGATCCCCGCAATCCCGTCAAGGCCGTGCGCGTCTACCGCGTCACCCATAACCTGATCACGCCGCGCGAGTTGTACGAGGGCAAAAATCCCCTGGACCCGTGGACCTTCCTGCCCGTCTACATGGGCAAGTACGATCCCGAGGGCCATTTGCTCGACGGCGGCAAGTACGACCGCGACGGCAACCAGCTCGAAGCGCCCGACCCGTTCCTGTTCTGGGGCATCCCCTACGGCATCCGCGTGCCCAAGCGCTATCCCGAAGCAGGCACGTATGTGCCCACGCAGGATGGACCGATGCTTAACTGGAACTGGACGCCCGAGCAGGAAAATGCAGAGCCGTGGAAAATCATCGATTTCGTCGAGATCCACGCGACCCAGAGCGACAAGTTCCGCAAGGAAACCAAAGCTAAGTGATCATTCCCCGCCAGCCCGCGGCGCTTGGCGAGCGGGGTCATGAAACAGGTACAAGACCATGAAATCGACAACGGTTCAAGACACGCACACTGAATCGGCCGATTGGCAAGAAGGCGAAGAGCATCCGCTGAAATACGCGGCCGGCGCTGTCGATCGCTTTTTCTTCAAGCCCAGCGAACCGACGTCCTTGGGACTGATGCGCATCGCCACCGGCATCCTCATCCTGTACGTCCACCTGGTTTATTGCATCGGATTGACCGACTACCTCGGACCCTACGCCTGGGTGAACAACGACTACACCAAGTACATCCGCAAGGAGTGGTTTAATCAAGGCCCCAGCTCCAACTGGAAGGACAACATCATGGAGTCCGACGGCCAGGTGTACTCCGGCCTACCGATGTGGTCCATCTATTTCCACGTTGAAGATCCGAAATGGATCTGGGTGATCCACAGCTGCATCCTGATAAGCATGTTGCTGTTCACGCTGGGTCTATGGACGCGCGTCACCAGCGTGCTGACGTGGCTCGGCTCGCTGATGTACATCCAGCGTTTTCAGAACTCCATGTTGTTTGGTATGGATACGATGACAAACCTGGGGCTGTTTTATCTGATGATCGCGCCGTGCGGCGCGGCCTTATCGCTGGATCGCTGGCTCAAGGTGCGCCGCGAGCGCCAGCGTTTGGGATCCAAGTACGTGCCGCAGCCGCCCGAACCGATGGTGTCGGCCACGTTCGCCACACGGCTGATCCAGATCAATTTCTGCATCATCTACGGAGCGGCCGGCACTTCCAAGCTGTTGGGCGCCTCCTGGTGGAACGGCACCGCGCCGAATGGGTTCTTGCTCAACTATTCCTTCGCTCCGTTTGATGTTCCCGCCTACGTCACGTTTATTAAATGGCTGGTCTCGCATCGCTTCCTGTGGGAGATGTTCGGCGCTGTCGGCGTGATCGGCACGCTCTTTTTAGAGTTGGGCTTTCCAACGTTGGTATGGAACCGCCGTATGCGCTGGTTCATGGTATGCGGCGCAGTTTTGTTCCATACCATGATCGCGTTGCTCATGGGCCTCGTGACGTTCAGCTTGATGATGCTGGCGCTGCTTTTGGCGTTCGTGCCGCCGGAGGCGGTGCGACAAACGTTGGAAGCATGGGGCGAGCAGGCGCGACAAATCCTATTCGGGCGAGCCGCGGCGCAGGCACAGGCGCGGCAAATGGCGCTGTCTCGGTAGCACCCCGTTGGGGCACGGTCTCCGGACCGTGCCCCTATCGCTGACCGCAGGTCTCCCGCGTTCCGTGGAGACTCCCGCCTCGTTGGGGCACGGTCTCCTGACCGTGCCCCTGTCGCTGACCGCAGGTCTCCCGCGTTCCGTGGAGACCTGCGGTCAGCGGACTGGCACGGTCAGAGACCGTGCCAGAACAGGGACTGGTCAGAGACCGTGCCAGAGGACTGGCACGGTCAGAGACCGTGCCAGAACAGGGGGTTCCCACGCGGAGCGTGGGAACGAGGAAAACCACCTGACCACCCAACCACCTCAAGTTGTGCCGCCGCGCGCGTCGATAAACAGAAAACGGAACCGCCTTGCGGCGGCGGACCCCTTTGGGTATGAGGCAGCGGATTGACGATATGGAAATCCGATGATTCGATTTCTCCGGCGAGCGAGGTCGCGTAAGCGCCCCGAGTGCTTCCTCGGGGCGCTTACGCGACCCCGCTCGCCGGAGATGGGTGAGACAACATGGGCCGATTCATCCCACGAGGCATCGAGCCGCATGGAGGCTGCAAGAATGCGGTCCGGCCCATTCTGCTGGCGTTCGGTCTGTTTCTCCTCACCTCCGTGGGATTGTTCGCGCAGCAGAACGAGGCGCCACGCACCTTTCACGTTCACTCCCGAGTCTTCAGCATTCCGTTCACGCCATCCGAGAACGATCCGCGGATTGATTTCTTTCTGAATGTTTCCACGAATGGGCAACCGTATCGCAATATCGCCGCGGCCAAGCCTCAGGATCGGCGTTTCTATGTTACTGTCCCAAGCGACGGCTGGTACAACTTCATCGTGCAGACGCGCGATGCCGGCGGCGTTGTGACGCCGGCCGATCTTCATAACGCACCGCCGAACATTCGCGTGTGCGTCGATACACTTAAACCCGTGATCGAAGTCCTGGAATCGGTGCAGGCGGCCGGACCGGAACCTTCATTGCCCACGATCCATTGGAAGATCGTGGATGAGAACCTCAAGGAAATCTGGGCGGACTATCGCGCGGTTGGCAGCAACGACTGGGTACCGCTGTTTCTGGAGGTGAAGCCGGAGGGAAGGCATACGTGGAAACCCTCCTGGCCGGGCGAGCTGGAAGTGCGGATGCAGGCCGTGGATAAAGCCGAGCTGAAATCCGATGTCCGCTACCTGCGCCTGCGCGCCGCCGACAACGTGACACGCATGCCGCCGCCAAAGGAGCCGGACGCCGGCAAGGTCATCTACGTGAAAAGCAAGACGTTTCAGCTCGACTACGCTCTCGACGAGCAAACCGTCGGCCCTTCGCAGGTAGCGAGTGTGGATATCTGGAAGCTGCGTCCAGGACAGGGCTGGAAGAAATGCCCGGAACAAGGGATGGCAAAAGGACCGGCCAAGGTCACGGTGGAATCGTCGGGACGCTGGGGGTTTCGTCTGATTCCCCGCAGCGGCGTCGGCTTAGCCGAGCCGGATCCGCGGCCGGGCGATACTCCCGATATCTGGGTCGAAGTGGATGACAAGGCCCCTCAAGTCAAGGTCAGAAATGTCACGGTGACTCCGGAGCCGGATGGCACCGGCTATTTGACTGTCTACTGGCAGGCCGACGATGCGTTTCTCCGATCGATGCCCATCACCATCTTTCTGGCGCCTCCAAACAGCGAGCAATGGAAGCCCATCGCCTCGGACTTGCCGAACACCGGCAACTGGAAGCAACGCACCGACATCCTGGAAAAAGAAGGTTTTGTATTTCAGATAAAGGTAGAGGCGATTGACGAAGCGGGAAATGTCGGCTCGGCCAAATGGGGTGATGTCGTCAAAGTGGATCTCAAGATTCCGCGCATCAGGAACAAGAGCATCGAGGTGAAACCGGACGGATCAGCGCGCGGCGAAGGACAGGATGTGGGCACACAACGCTTCTCGCCGTCGGGAATCCCACCGGGAGGTAATCTGCCGCTGGCACCACCGCTGTCCCCATCGGACGTACGGCCTGCTGGTCGACCGTCTCCGTCGCCGATTAATGCCTCTGGCCAGGGTTTCGACAAGCCAGTGAAGTAACGACGGCGGTTTGTCACGCTTTCTAGCATGACCTGCCAGGTTGTGTCCTGTTCGCCTTGATTCGCGGACGCAGGATGATAGCCTAAAGACAACGGCAATCTCCCTGTCCCAAGACTCGGCGACAATCATGACGGAAGAATCGAAACAAAGCCAATCATTTCACATCGAACGGCACGGCGACATCGCCATCATCACGCCGTCGCCGGAAGTAGAAAAGATGCCGGAGAACCTGATGGAGCAGGCGGCGATGATGGTGTTGGCGCCCTTGCGCTCCGATCCGCCCGCCGGTTTGATCTTTGACCTCAGCCGCGTCGATTACGTCGGCTCGGTGTTTTTGTCTTTCCTGCTGCGCTGCCACAAGCGGGTCAAGGAACACGGCAGCGAAGTCGTGGTCGCCGGCGCGTCGCACCGTGCCCGCGAACTGCTGCACATGACCGCCCTCGATACCCTGTGGGCGTTGTACGACACCCGCGCCGAGGCGCTGGCCGCTCTCGCCGGCGATTAACGAGCGGTTTTCGGTTTTCAGTTTTCGGTTTTCGGTCGAAAAAACGAAAATTGAGGACCGAAAACCGAAAACCGAAAACCGAAAACCGACTATGCACAATCCACCCCCCGGCTCCGGCCGGCCTTCGTTCCACAACGCCTTTCAACAAGTTCACGACGACGCGGCGGCCGATGATCGCCAAGTAACCGGCGTTGAACAGCTGGCCCAGCAGATCCGCGAGACCGCCGACAAGCTCATCCGCGACGGAGCCACGCGCGGCGACATCAAGCTGCTCAGCACTGCTTTGAAGGAGCTGCGTTACTCGTTCAAGGTGTTCACGCCCTACCGGCACCTGCGCAAGGTGTCGATATTCGGCTCGGCACGCTTGCCGGAGAGCCATCCCGCCTATGCGTCGGCCGTCGAGTTCAGCCGTCGCGTCGCCGAGGCGGGATGGATGGTCATTACCGGCGCCGCCAGCGGCATCATGGAGGCCGGACACGTCGGCGCAGGACGCGAAAAAAGCATCGGCGTCAACATCCTTCTGCCGTTCGAGCAGGAGGCCAACCCGATCATCCGGGGCGATCTGAAGCTAATGCACTTGAAATACTTCTTCACGCGCAAGCTACTGTTCGTGAAGGAGTCCGATGCCGTGGTGCTCTTTCCCGGTGGCTTCGGCACGCAGGACGAAGGTTTCGAGGTCCTGACCCTGGTGCAGACCGGCAAGGCCCAGATGTTTCCCATCGTCATGGTGGACGAGCCGGGCGGCGATTACTGGCTGCGCTGGCGCGAATACATCGCCGACGAGCTGCTGGGACGCGAGCTGATTTCGCCGGCCGATATGTCGCTGTTCAAAGTAACCGATTCGGTGGACGAGGCGGTGGCCGAGGTGCTGCAATTTTACCGCGTCTATCACAGCATGCGTTACGTCCACGGCGAACTGCTCTTGCGGCTCCAGCATTGGCTTTCCGACGACCTGATGAAACGCCTCCGCGACGAGTTCGCCGACATCGTCGTGGCGGGTACTTTCGAGCAAACCGAAGCACTTCCCGAGGAAGCGAACGACACACATATTGCCGCGCTGCCGCGCCTGCGTTTCCGTTTCGACCGCCGCAATCTCGGCCGCTTGCGACAGATGATCGACGTGATTAACCAAGCAGACGGCTAACTACGCTTTGGCAGCGCGGGCGTCTCGCCCACATTCGGTTGGCGGGCGGGACGCCCGCGCTCCAACGGGGTTTCAACAAACCAGGGAGTAGACTATTGACGCGGCGCTCGAAATAACTCACGCTAGGAAGTAGGCTCACGGAAAGCGGGCTAGCCAATGATGGAGGCGCCATGACGGATTACACGCCGTATCAGCAGAAGATCATCAAGCGCTATTACGACAACCAGGACGTTCTTCAGCTCCAACGTCTAGCGGAGATGGTCAGCGAGCTGTATTTGAGCAAGGGAAAGAAACGGCAAGGCGTATGGACGCGCATCGTCGCGGCGATGCAAAAACTCGGTGTCCCGCAGGCGCGCATCGACCATCTGCGCCAGCAGGACAAGGCCGAATTGGTAGCACAAGTGGTGAAGGAATTGGAAGGAAAGTAGTTTTTTTCTCAGACCCTCGTCTCTGCTCGCGCCTTCTCGTAGTGCAAGGCAAGCTCCTCGTCCCCACCGACGCACATGCCCAGATCGCGTAACAGTCCGTCGCGCAGTCCATAAATCCAGCCATGAACCGTCAACGATTGGCCGCGCTCCCAGGCGTCGCGCACCACGGTTGTCTGGCTCGCATTCACAACTTGTTCAATGACGTTCAGCTCACAAAGTCGATCGTGACGCCGAGCTTCATTCGGCTCGGCATCGAGCTGCGCCCGCGATTTGTTGCGTACGTCCTGGACGTGTCGCAGCCAGTTGTCGATCAGTCCGAACTTATCCCCGCGCAGAGCGGCCAACACGCCGCCGCAACCGTAATGGCCGCAGACGATGATATGTTCGACGCGCAGCACTTCGACCGCGTATTGAATGACCGAAAGACAGTTCAGGTCGGTGTGAACCACGACGTTGGCAACATTGCGATGCACGAACATCTGGCCGGGCAAGAGACCGACAATCTGATTGGCCGGCACACGGCTATCGGAGCAGCCGATCCAAAGATAGCGCGGCGCCTGCTGCTCCGCCAGATGAGCGAAAAAATCCGGGTCGCGCTGAACCATCTCGCTGGCCCAGGCGCGATTGTTGGCGAAAAGCTCAGTCAACAAAGCGGACATGCGATCCTCCGTCCGAAGGCGAACGGCCGGCGTAAGCCGGCTGGTGCTCGCTTCCGAAGGCGAACGGCCGGCGTAAGCCGGCTGGTGCTCGCTTCACCAGCCGGCTTACGCCGGCCGTTCGCCAATGAATCACTTCCCCAGCGCCGCCTGCGCCGCGGCCAGGCGCGCAATGGGCACGCGGAAGGGGCTGCAACTAACGTAATTCAGACCAATTTTGTGGCAGAACTTGACCGAATCCGGATCGCCGCCGTGCTCGCCGCAGATGCCGATTTTCAAATCGCCGCGGGTGGATCGGCCTTTCTCGACGCCCATTTTCATGAGGCCGCCGACGCCGTCCACGTCGATCGATTGGAACGGATCACGCGGCGCCAGATCGCGCTCCAGATAATGGCGGATGAAGCTGCCGTAGTCATCGCGGCTCATGCCCAGGGTCGTCTGCGTCAGGTCGTTGGTGCCGAAGCTGAAGAACTGTGCTTCCTTGGCGATCTGGTCGGCCGCCACGCAGGCGCGCGGCAGCTCGATCATCGTGCCGACCATGTACGGTACCGTCACGCCCTTCTCGGCGAATACCTTCTTGGCCGTCTCGTGCACGATCTTGGCCTGTTCGCGCAGTTCGGGCAGGAAACCGACCAACGGAATCATGATCTCCGGCTCGACCTTGATGCCCGACTTCTGCACGTTGCAGGCGGCCTCGAAAATGGCCCGGCACTGCATCTCGGTGATTTCCGGATAGACGATGCCCAACCGGCAGCCGCGGAAGCCGAGCATCGGATTGAATTCGTGAAGCGCCTTCACCCGGTCGGCGATCACCTCCGGCTTGACGCCGAGATCCTTGGCAACCTCGGCTTGACCCTTCTCGTCGTGCGGCAGGAACTCGTGCAAGGGCGGATCGAGCGTGCGGATCGTCACCGGCAGGCCGTTCATGGCCTTGAACAATCCCTCGAAATCCTGGCGCTGGAACGGCAGCAGCTTCGCCAGCGCTTTCTTGCGCGCCTCCGGCGAATCGGCGAGGATCATCTCCCGCATCGGCTGAATGTGATCGAAGAACATATGTTCGGTTCGACACAAGCCGATGCCTTCCGCGCCGAAGGCGATAGCCTGGGCGGCCTGGCCGGGCAAATCGGCGTTGGTGCGAATTTTCAGCTTTCGCACCGAGTCGGCCCACTTCATCAGCTCGTCGAACTGCTGATACACGCGCGACTGTTCCGGCATCAACGATTTTTCGATCAGCACTTGCACAACTTCGCTGGGCTTGCTGGCCGCCTGCCCGGCAATGACTTCGCCGGTGAAGCCGTCGATCGACAACCAATCGCCGTCCTTGAGCACCTTGTCGCCGACCGAGACGGTGCCCTTGGCGTAGTCGATGTTGAGAGCGCCGCAGCCGACGATGCATACCTTGCCCATCTGCCGGCTGACGAGCGCCGCATGGCTGGAAGCACCGCCGAAGGCCGTCAGGATGCCGTCGGCCGCCTGCATTCCGCGGAGATCCTCCGGGCTGGTCTCGCGGCGTACCAGGATGACGTGCCCATCCGGCGTGCCCTTATGCTTGCGCACCCACGCTTCGGCGTCCTCGGCGTGAAACTTGATCCGCCCGCACGCCGCGCCGGGACCGGCGTTGATTCCCTTGGCCAGCAGCCGGCCCTCGGCGATGGCCTTGCGCTTCGCCTCCGGATCAAAAATGGGTTGCAGCAGCTGATTCAAATCATCCGGCGGAACTCGCCGCGTGGACAGGGCTTCTTCCTTGCTGATGAGTCCTTCCTCCACCATGTCCACGGCGAAGCGCACGGCGGCGAAGCCGGTTCGCTTGCCGTTGCGTGTTTGCAGCATCCACAGCTTGCCCTTCTGGATGGTGAACTCGATGTCCTGCACGTCGCGATAGTGCTTCTCCAGCTTGCTGCGGATCTCTTCGAGCTGCCGGTACACTTCCGGCATGTCTTTTTGCAATTCCGCGATCTTTTTTGGCGTGCGAATGCCGGCGACCACGTCCTCGCCCTGGGCATTGATGAGGTACTCGCCATAGAAGACTTTTTCGCCGGTGGCCGGGTCGCGCGTGAAGGCGACGCCGGTGCCCGAGTCGTTGCCCATGTTGCCGAATACCATGGAGCAAATATTGGCGGCCGTGCCCCATTCGTGCGGGATGCCGTACTGGCGGCGATAGACGATGGCGCGATCGTTCATCCACGAGCCGAACACAGCGCCGATCGCCTGCCACATCTGCTCGTGGGCGTCCTCGGGAAAGTCCTTTCCGGTCCGTTCCTTGACCGCTTTTTTGAAGCGCTTGACCAATTCTTGCAAGTCGGCCGTGGTCAGCTCAGTATCGAGCTTGACGCCCTTGGCGTGCTTCAATTCGTCCATGATCTTCTCGAAGGGATCGATCTCATGCTTGTCCTGCGGCTTGAGACCGAGCACCACGTCGCCGTACATCTGCACGAAGCGGCGATAGGTGTCCCAGGCGAAGCGTTCGTTGCCGGTCTTGTCGATCAGTCCCCGCAAAGTAGACTCGTTGAGTCCGATATTGAGGACGGTATCCATCATGCCCGGCATGCTTTCGCGGGCGCCGGAGCGGCAGGAGACGAGCAGCGGATTTTTCGCGTCGCCGAAGCGAGCGCCCATGACCTCTTCGGTCTTCTTGAGAGCAATATCAACCTGGGCTTTCACTTCGGGTGGATAGGTACGATCGTTGGCGTAGTAATAGGTACAAATCTCGGTGGTGAGGGTGAATCCCGCCGGCACGGGCAGGCCGATGTTGGTCATTTCGGCAAGATTGGCGCCCTTGCCGCCTAGGAGATCTTTCATGTCGGCCCGGCCATCCGCCTTGCCGCCGCCAAAGAAGTAAACATATTTGCGTTCTGCCATGACTAACCGGCCTCTCTTGATGTCCGCGACG
The DNA here is from genome assembly GCA_035653735.1 of Gemmataceae bacterium. GTDB lineage: Bacteria > Planctomycetota > Planctomycetia > Gemmatales > Gemmataceae > JAJPHU01. The sequence continues at coordinate 10,503 of DASRBG010000042.1, read as the reverse complement.
GCGCTAGCGCCCTCGCCATAAAATCCACTACATTTCTGGCAATGTACGGATTACGGCCGGGAGCGTCCAAAAGATCGCAAGGGCGCACCGCTTAGAGCGGAGCGATGTCAACTCGAGAGGGCTTGTCGCAAGCGCTGGATTTGTTCGGCCATCGTCCGCGGCGCCTTCGGCGTCTTCTGCCCAATGCGGCCCTCGACCTTGAGGTGGACCACAACCGGACCCGGACCCGCCAGCGCCTCGGCCGCGCTGCTGCGCCACGCCTCGGCGCTGTCGAAGGAGTAAACACGCTGAATGCCGGCGGCGCGAGCGAGGCCGGCGAAATCGGTGTGGCCGGACCCGGCCGTCGGTTGGCCGCCCGTCACTTCGTATAAACCGTTATCGACGATCAGCAAGTATACGTTGGCCGGACGATGCGCCAGCGTCACCAAACAGCCCAAATTCATGAGCATGCAGCCATCGCCGTTGAGCATGATGACGCCGCGCTCCGGTTGCGCCAGCGCTAATCCCTGGGCCAGCGGCGGCCCTTGCCCCATTGCGGAGGGAATATAGATGAAATCCAGCGGGGTATCCGATAGGCTCGGCCAAACGCCCCCAGAACTCATGGCCGCGACGACGATGCGTTGTCCGCGCTGGGCGGCCACGATCTCCAGGGCTTCGCGTAAGGTCATCATGGCTCGACTCACTCGGCGAGTAGGACCGCGAACGCCTGCTCCTTCGCCTGGGCCTGTCGATAGAAGGACGCCAGATCCGCGGCGCTGTGGCGGTCATCCAAGAGGACATACGGCAACTGCCAGGCGTGCAGAATCGGTTCGGTGAAGACGGGACAGCTATCCGTTGAGGCGCCGCGCTTGTGGGCGTGATAGCTACGAACGCCGATGACGAAAAAGAGCGGCAGGTTCAGATCGTGGATGATGTTGCGCAAAGTGTCGCCGGACTCGAAAAAGCCGGTGCATTGCATGAGGACGAGGGGACGTTTGCCGCCCAGGTACAGGCCGGCCGCCAATGCGATCGCTTCGCCTTCGCGGCAGACGCGGAGAAGCTGCAAATGCGCGTCGGTGCCGAGGGCTGGCTCCCAACGGCCGATATCGCTGTCGGGGATCCAAACCACGTGCGTCACCCCGCAGTCTTTGAGGGCCGCGACCACGGAGGGACCATCGAACATGAGTGCGCCTCTCTGCGGGCGAGCGGGGTCGCGTAAGCGCCCCGAGTGCTTCTCTCGGGGCGCTTACGCGACCCCGCTCGCCGATGTGGAATCAATCGCCCTTGTGCGCATCGTGGCACGACTTGCAATTCGCCGCCTTGCCAAGCTGCTGGCGAGCCGAATCGTTGCCGCTGGCGACTTCCTTGGCCGCCTTGACGAGGGCCGTCGTCCGCTTTTTCCAATCAGCCTCGCTGCCTTTTTCGGGTTTATTTTGGGTTAGTGCTTCGTAATATTCGACTAATTTCTTTTTCTGTTCTTCACTCGCTTTTCCCGACATCACTTGCTTGAAAAGGCTCGGCTTGCCCTTGTGAGCCTTTTCCATGACTTCCTCGATGCTGAGTTTGGCCTTGGCCTCATCGGCGGCATGGTACATGCCCAGGCCGGCTGCCAGTCCCAGCGTCAGGACTGCCATCCCGAAATACTTCGCTGTACGCATTCGTCTATCCCTCAAGTTATCATTGCGGACACTCGACGCCGTCCCGTACGGCGCACCAATTCATAGTCTTCGACGGAACCCAGATTCCGTCTATTCGATGTTCAGTGATATAAGCGCGGCAGCCGAACGGCAACGAGCCTTCCAGCCCGCAGCGCCGGCAAGGGTTGTACCGGATAAGATAAACCTATGGCTCCCATTGAAGATCGTTTGAAGCACCAAGCCCACGCACTCGGCTTCGAGCTGGTTGGCATCGCGCCGGCGACGGAATCCGACGGCTTCGAGCGGCTGCGCGATTGGCTGGCACGCGGCTTCGCCGGCACGATGGATTATTTGTATCGCCACGGCGAGGCACGCCGTCATCCATCATCTATCCTGCCCGAAGTCCGCAGCGTCGTGATGGTGGGAATGAATTATCGCCCCGGCGAGCGGGGTTGCGTAAGCGCCCCGAGAGAGGTACTCGGGGCGCTTACGCAACCCCGCTCGCCAGAGGGAGGCAGCCTCGCGGCGCTTACGCAACCCCGCTCGCCAGAGGGAGGCAGCCTCGGGGCGCTTACGCAACCCCGCTCGCCCGCCGGACGTGTTTCTTGCTATGCGTGCGGCAGCGATTATCATGATGTGTTACGCGACCGTCTTCATCGCTTGCTCGACTGGCTGCGGCAAGAACGGCCGGATTGCCGGGGCCGCGGCGTGGTCGATACGGCGCCGCTGCTCGAACGCGATTTCGCCCGCCGCGCGGGGCTGGGTTGGTTCGGCAAAAACACCATGCTGTTGAATAAACGCCTGGGCAGTTTCTTCTTTCTCGGGGCCTTGCTCACCAACCTGGAGTTGGCGTGCGATCCGCCGCATACGGCGAGCCATTGCGGGACCTGCACCGCTTGTTTGCAGGCGTGTCCGACGCAGGCGTTCGTCGCTCCCGGCATGCTCGACTCGCGGCGCTGTATCAGTTATTTGACCATCGAACATCGGGGCGATATTCCGGATGAATTGCGATCGGGCGTGGGTGATTGGCTATTCGGCTGCGATGTGTGCCAGGACGTTTGTCCGTGGAATCGCAAGGCCCCGCCGGGCAGGGAGCCGGCCCTGCAAGGACGCCCGGAGCTGGAGAGGTTCGATTTGATCGAGGTGTTGAGCTTATCCGAGGAAGCGTTTCGGCATCGCTTTCGTGGCACGGCCCTATGGCGGACGAAGCGGAGCGGTCTCGTCCGCAATGCCGCGCTGGTGCTGGGCAATACCGGAGACGCTGCTGCTCTGCCGGCCTTGCGCCGCGCCTTGGATGATCCGGAGCCAGTGGTGCGCGAGGCCGTTCGCTGGGCCATCGACCAGATTGAAGGCCGTCAGCTCGTTGCGCGGCACGTTGGAAACGTGCCTCACAAGGAGGTACAGATGGGGCACGCTTCCAACGTGCCGCCCGAGAACCTGCTACCGACAAGAGGAACGTCATGTTAACGCTCATGCGCTATACGCTTTGCCTGCTCGCCCGCCTGTTTGTGTCGTTGCGTTACCGTGTTCGCGTTCACGGTCTGGAGCAGATTCATGGGCTGAAAGGTCCAGTCGTCGTGCTGCCCAACCATCCGGGACTGAACGACCCGTTGCTGGTGCTGGCGGTTATTTGGCCGTCGCTAAAGCCGCGGCCGACGGTTTACGAAGGCAACTTCAACAATCCGTTCATGTATCTGCTCATGAAGCTGCTGAACGCCGTGCGTGTGCCGGGGCTGATGCAGGCCAGCGCCAAGGCACGGCTGCGCACCCAGCAAGCCGTCGAGACGATCATCGCCGGGCTGCGTCAGGGCGAGCACCACATTCTTTGGCCTTCCGGCCGTATCCAGAGCGACGGCAAGGAACGGTTGGGCGGAGCTCGCGCCATCGCTGACATTCTGCAAGCAGTGCCGGAGGCGGCAATCGTGCTGGTGCGAACGCGCGGCCTCTGGGGCAGTATGTTCAGCTACGCCCAGACCGGCGAGCACCCCAGCCTTATTGGCCGCTATGCAGCCGGACTCGGCTGGCTGGCCGCGAACTTGATCGCGTTCACGCCGCGCCGTCAGGTGGACATCACCATCGAACGCATCGAACGAAGCCGGCTGCCCGAGCTGCGTCGCGAGACGCTAAATCCTTGGCTGGAAGCGTGGTACAACGAGAATGACGGGCCGGAGAAGCCTACCTATGTGCCGTATCACTTCCTGTTCGGTCGCCGCACGTTCGAGTTCCCCAAGTTGAGGAGCCTGGAGGAAGTCGATACAGCGCTGATCAAACCGGAGATCCGCGAAGCGGTCACGCATATGGTCGCCGACAAACTCGGCCGGCCCTTGGCCGATGACGAGCTGAAGCCCGAGACCACCTTCGATCAGCTCGGCCTGGACAGCCTCGATCGTATGGAGCTGAATCTGCACGTCGAGCAGCAGTATGGTTTCACCTCGGACCAAGTGCCGACGACACTGGGCCAATTGTGGGCGCTGGCGCAAGGTCTGGTCGAGAAAGCGCCGCCGAAACCACCGCCGGCGGGATGGTTCGAGCCGGTGGGACCGGCGTCCCGCCGGTCATCCGATCTGCTGGAGGTCCTGGGCGAAACCGTCGCGGAAGCGTTCGTGGCTCGCGCACTGCACAATCCGCGCGAGGTCGTGGCCGCGGACGATCTCGCCGGCGCACTCACGTACGAACGCATGCTCACGGCGGCCCTGGCCATGAGTCGGCGCTTCGCCGCTATCCCGTCCCCCAACGTTGGGCTAATGATGCCCGCCTCGGTGGCATGCGACATCGCTCTCATCGCCTTGCACCTGGCCGGCAAGCTGCCTGTGGTCCTCAACTGGACCACAGGCCCGGCCAACTTGGCCCATGCCGCGGGGATAACGGAACTTACCCACGTGGTCACGTCGCGAGCTTTCATCGACCGCACCGGTATCGAGGTCAAGGGAACGGAATATCTCTACCTGGAAACGCTCCGCAAGGACATGGGCAAAATCGAGCTGTTGTGGACACTGCTGACGGTGCGTTGGCTGCCCGGCCACGTTCGCAAACTCGTGCCGCCGACACCAGCCGATCGCCCTGCCGTGGTGCTGTTCACCAGCGGTTCCGAGAAAGCACCCAAGGCGGTGCCGCTCACACATCGAAATATTCTCAGCGATTTGCGCAGCGGCATCCCCTTCCTCGGCATCAGGCGGAGCGATTCCATCCTCGGTTTTCTGCCGGCCTTTCACAGTTTCGGCATGACCGTCACTTGCCTGCTGCCGCTCCTGGGCGGCATGCGCGTCGTGCATCATCCCGATCCGACCGACGCCTCCGGCCTGGCGCACAAGCTCGGCGTCTATCAGCCGACCATCCTCGTGGGCACGCCGACGTTTGTCGGTTTCATCCTGGAGCGGGCGAAACGAGAGCAGCTGACCTCGCTGCGTCTCATCGTTGTCGGCGCCGAAAGTTGTCCGCCGAGTGTCCGCCAGCGCTGCGCAGAATTGGCGCCGTCGGCGACGGTGTTAGAAGGCTACGGCATCACCGAATGTTCGCCGGTCGTGGCCAGCAACACAATCGCCGCCAATCGTCCAAACACGCTCGGCAAACCGATGTCCGACGTTGACGTGATGGTTGTTGATCTCGAATCGGACCAACCGCTGCCGGCTAATCGAATGGGGATGCTTCTGGTGAGCGGCCCGACCGTTTTCCCCGGCTATCTCGCTTACGATGGCCCTTCGCCGTTTCAGGAGCGCGACGGCAAGCGCTGGTACATTACCGGCGACCTTGTCCACATCGACGACGACGGTTTCCTTGTTTTCGATGGCCGGCTCAAGCGTTTCCTCAAGGCTGGCGGTGAGATGATCTCGCTGCCGGCTTTGGAGGAGCCGTTTGTCCGTCTCTATCCGCCGACCAAGGACGGCCCGCGCGTGGCTGTCGAGGGCGTCGAGACGACATCGGGCCGCCGCATCGTTTTGTTCACGACGGATCAGCTCACGCTACGAGAGGCCAATGCACGCTTGGTGGAGGCAGGCTTCCGCGGCGTGATGCGGCTCGACGAAGTGCGGAAGGTGGAACACATTCCTGTTTTGGGCACGGGCAAAACCGATTACAAGGCGCTGCGGGCGATGATTCAAGAAAGAAACCACGAAACACACGAATAACACGAAAAAAAGACAAAAGAGATGAAATAGAAGTATTCTTTTTTCGCTCGTTCGCTCGTTCCCAAACTCTGTTTGGGAACGGTCTTTCGCGAAACTCTGTTTCGCAGAAGCCGTCGCCGCTCCGAAGCGGGAAACAGAGTTTCGCGGACGGCGTTCCCAAACAGAGTTTGGGAACGATGGGACCAGGGATGACGAACGCGATGTCTAAGCTGCCATGTTCTCTTTTTGATCTTTTTTTCGTGTTATTCGTGTGTTTCGTGGTTCCCCTTCTTCATCTTGGCGTTTGCAGCGGGCAGCGTCGAAGTAATCCTCGATCAACCCGGTCATGTGCGGGCCGCGCAGGATGCGCGTGTGGTTCGCATCCAGGAAGGGTCGAATCTGCTTCGACAATTGCTTCATGCGCGTCCAGTGCGTTTTGGGGTCCCAATGATGCTCCTGGTGATAGCCGTTGTTGAACCACAGGAAATTGTAGAGCCAGTGATAGGAACTGACGGAGTTGGCGAAGGGATTGCCCGGTTGCCCGCCGTAATGCTCCAGATATCCTTCGGCATAGCTGAGCACCCAACCCAAAAAGAACGAAGGAAGATAGAAAAAAGAGAAGTAGCGCCAATCGACGGCGAGCATGATTACCCAGAAGACGGCCAGCACGATCGTTTCGACGACGGCTTGCAGCACATGGGCGCGGCCGTGGCGGATGCAGACGCGGATCACCGGCGTGACTTCCACCCGGAAGAAACTGAGCAAACAATATCTCCAGAACGCCTCCGGAGCATCGCCTTTGCCGTAGCGATAGATCGACGACCAATCGCGCGTCGTACCATCCGGCCCCTTGGCGTCGTTGTCGCCGGCATGGTGGTTGAGATGGTAATGGTGATACAGCTGATGCGGCATGCCGATGCACAAGGTCTCCAACACGCCGAACGCATGATTGAGCCAGCGGCTGGTGAAGAACGCATTATGAATGAAATTGTGCGAGATGCACTGCAAATTCCAGCAGTACGCCCAGGTGAGGACGAGGAAGGACAAACCGACGGCCCACCACGGCAAACGGGGAAAGGCGAGAAAAGTACACAACAAAAAAGCGACGTTGAGTAAGCCGCAAAAGGCAACGATGGCGTCATAGGGGCTGTAACGGAAAAAGAAAGGTTTCGCGGACATGGGACCTCCTTGAACTGCACGCGACCCCGGCACTTCTCGGATGGGCCAGGAATACAGATTATAACGTGTTGATATGCGGCGCAAAGAGGATTTGCCGAACGCGCCCGCGACTCGATGGGACTCAAGCCCGCACGTTGAGAATGTAGAGCGGATCGCCGAGTGGATCGGTGGTTTGCGTCAACTGGAAAGCACGGTCAAAGACGTTGGACTTCAGCCATCCGCCGGCTTGTTTGCGCGTGGATGTGTAGCCTTTGCGGCCGCGACGGAGCAGATCGAAGCTCGGCGTTTCCTCGCGGGCATCGATCAGCCAGTATTCGAGGATCCCGGCGCGCCAGTATAATTCTCGCAGCTCTTTGGTGTCCTTATGCACGCTGGTATCGCTGACTACTTCCAGCACCATCTCCGGCGTGCCATCTAGTTCCCAGCAGCCCGGCTTGTCTCGTTTAATCCGACGTACTCGCCCGCTCCGCAGCGCGTCGTAGGAGACGAACATGCCATCCGGTTCCGTGGACAGATCGGCGGCGCTATTTCGGAGCAACATACCATCGCTGATGAACATCCCCAGTCCGAGGGAATCGACGAGGTTTCCCAACACAGTAGCAAACCGGGTTTTGACCCGATTATGGCTGTACAGTTCTTCCATGCTAAAGTCCACCCAAATGGTTCCGCGCAGGTAGGAGAATTGGCCGCATTCGGGGAACTGGTCCGAAGTCGCCCAACGGCAAAACGAATCGAGATCCACTACGTCGGCGGGGATGGTGACATTCTCTTCAATCACCACGCGGAGAGCGCGCGGCTTGGACAGAGGCGGAACAGACGGCGGCACAAGAGCGGATGCGGTGGACATGGCCTCCTCCAACGGATTCAGGTACCAGCAAAACGATTATACTCAATGCGAAATGTTTTCCACCAGTCCGCAGCGCCAGCAAGGGATGTCCTTGCTGGCGCTGCGGACTGGTGGAAAAGCCGATACGCTCATCGCACCAATTTTCGCAGCGTTTCGATGTGTCGAGGCACGGCGGTATGCGCATCTTCGGCGGCTTCGTATTCCAGGGCGACGTAGCCCCGGTAACGAACGGCGCGGAGAATGTCGATCAAGCGTTTCAGATCGGCGTCTACCTTCTTGTCTCCCGGACGCTCGATCTCGGTCTTGATCTGCACCGTCACGGCGTAGGGAGCGATCTTCTCCAAATCGGCATACGGATCGGGAGTGCGGAAATTGCCGGTATCAAGATTGACGCCGAACCAATCATGCTTGACGGCCTTGACCAGCGCCAGCACTTGCTCGGCCGTGCTCGTGATGCCGCCGTGGTTTTCCAGGGCCAGGTAGAGCCCGTACTTGGCGGCATGATCGCAGGCTTCCTGAATTGCTGCCACGCAGCGCGTCCGGGCTGCCTCCTCGCTGTCGCCCTTGGGCAGATAGCCGGCAAAGATGCGCATGGTTTTGGCGCCGAGGCGGGCGCTATGCTCGATCCATTGCTTGACCGAATCGATCTGCTCGCGCAGCTTGTCCGCATCGGCGAGGCAGAAATTGTTTCCGACCGCGGTGCCGCTTACATCCAGGCCGAGCCGCGTGCAGCGTCCCTTCAAGTGAGCAAGATAATCCGGCGTCGTCTTCGGGAAATAATAGGCGGTCAACTCGACGGCATCGAGATCCATGCCGGCGGCCAGATCGATAAAGTCATCCAGAGTCATGGCTGGTTTCGGCTTGCTCTTAAGGTCGAGCGCTTGCCGGTAACTGTAGGCGGCGATGCTCAGACGCAGATGCGGCGGGCCGGAGCGTCGAATCGGCTCGATGGCGGCGGCGGATGCGGCGCCGAGGGCCAGGCCCGTGCCGGCCAATAGAGACGATTGCAAGAACTGACGGCGTGTGGCAGTGTTCATGTGACACAGGCTCCCGGTGTGAGGATGAGGCGAGTCGTCCCTGCGAGTATATCCGGAGCGAACCGTGTAGAAAAATCCCCCGCGGAGCAAAAATTACTTGGTTCCGCTCTCGTTCCCACGCTCCGCGTGGGAACGCACGTCCGGCCGCTCTGCGGCCCGTTATCTTGCCGGGTAGGAACTGGACGCGACGCGGAGCGTCGTCAGCGCTCGTTCCCACGCGGAGCGTGGGAACGAGAAAGCTACTGCGCGTGGGACTTGCGGGTTTCCTACAGCTTTCAGTAAACTTTGGGCAGTTGGGATCCGCGGAGATTGGTGCAAGGAAGAACGGCCATGTCGTTTACACCCTTTCATCTTTTTTTCGATGACGTGGAGCTGGGGCAGGAGTGGGAATCGCTTGGCCGAACCATCACCGAAACGGACATTGTCAACTTTGCCGGGCTGAGCGGCGATTTCAATCCCATCCACATCGACCACGAGTTCGCCGCTTCCACGCCGTTCCGTCGGCCAATCGCGCACGGCTTGCTGGTGTTCTCGCTGGCCAGCGGGCTGGGCTTGTACAGCCCGCCGATGCGCACCTTGGCATTTCTGGGCATCCGCGAATGGCATTTCCGCGGTCCGGTTTTCGTCGGCGATACGTTGCGCGCGCTCAGCAAGGTAGTGAACAAAGAGCCTCGCGGCCGCGGCCGGCGCGGCGAGATCACCTGGCAGCGGCAGGTCGTCAACCAGGAGCGCAAGGTCGTGCAGGAGGGTATCACGGTGACGCTGGTGGAAGGCCGGGCCGCTGCCCACGCCTCTGCCGCTTCCCATGGGGCAGAGGGAAAGTCGGCGGCCGGGGCTGATAAGAAAGACTCGGCGCCGCCTCCCGCTCAAGGAGATCCCGGATGAAGGAATTTCAGCTTTACGGATTGGGCAACGCCCTCGTGGATATTTTCATTGAGGTATCCGAGGAAGCGTTCGCCGCCCTCGGTTTTGAGCGCGGCTCGATGCGGCTTGTGGATGTGGCCGAACAGAAGGCGCTCCTGGAGCGCTTTGAAAAACGCGAGCCGCGCCTGGTCAGCGGCGGCTCACTAGCCAACTCGATCATCGCCTTCGCGCAGCTGGGCGGTCAGGCCGCCTTTCTCGGCTGCGTCGGCGACGATCGCTACGGCCTGTTCTACCAGGCCGAGTTCGAGGAGTTGGGCATCGACATTGGCAACCCGGTCGTCGTTGGTCAAACTACGGGAACTTGCCTCTGCCTGATCACGCCGGACGCCGAGCGCACCATGCGCACTTGCCTGGGCGTCGGCAGCCATCTTGCGGCCCGGCACGTGGACGAGCGGCGGCTGATGAACTCCGATTGGCTGTTCCTCGAAGGCTACATCCTCGCCAATCCCCAAACCGGGCAGGAAGCGATCCGCGAGGCCGTGCGCATTGCCCGCCGGCACGATGTGCGCATCGCTCTCACCTGCTCGGAGGCTTTCATCGTCCAGCACTTTGGCGATGCCTTCTTCGAGACGCTCGCCCAGACCGATCTGCTGTTTTGCAACGCCTCCGAAGCCTGCGCCGTGACCGGGGCGGACAGCGCCCAGAAGGCGTTTGCCGACCTCGCCGGCAAGGTGCCCTCTGCCATCGTGACGGATGGTCCCCACGGCGTCTACGTGCGCCACGCCGGGATCGAGGCCCACGTACCGGCGTTCCCGTGCCAGCCCATCGACTTGACGGGGGCCGGCGATATGCTCGCG
>DASRBG010000041.1:0-16896 GCA_035653735.1 Gemmataceae bacterium | reverse complement strand
CGGCAAGGGTGATGTCGATCCCGATCAGCACCGCCGACAAAAACGCGACCTCGGGCTTCAGCAGTCCAAAGCCGCTATCGATGTAAGTCGAAAAGACGTTGAGGAACTGATCAATCACCGAGACACTACCCATCTCACTTCTCCGGAGACGGCTGATCAGGTTTTTTGTCGGTCGTCAGCGGCTCCTTGTGGGCTTTTGGGAAGAGATCGACTGGAACCGGGTGGTAGTCGTCATGCGAAGAGAAAAAACGTCGATTACTTTCGGCGTAAGCGGCTTTGCAGCGATCGTCAGACGCGGCCTTCTCGCCGAGCGCCTTACAGCGCTCGAGCTCCTTCGCCAGCGGATCGGTGCCGGCGGATTCACCCGAACCCTGTGCCGACTGTTGACCAACGACGCGGACGGAATCGACCGCGGCGATGCCGAGCAGTGCGATCACGAACAATTGCGCTTTCCTCATAGTGACCTCCATTCATGGAAGCTCAATGGAACATCACCACCGGTATCGGGGAATAGCCCCCGGGTGATGCACCTAGGAAACGCTGATATTGCTCGTGCGCTTCCTCTTCCGCTTCCGCCCGGCGCGCCTGCTCGATGGCCTGGGCTCGTCCTTGCGTGGCGAGCAGCGTCTGGGCGGCAAGCAGCTGTTTCGCGAGGAGTGCCGTCAGCTGATTGCCGGCTTGAGCCGCCTGTAGGATTCCGACCGCGCCCTGGCTCTGTGCGAGCACGGCGTCGAGCTGCGCCTGATCGGCCGGCATGCCCTGCACGATTTGGGACTGGAGTTCCATCGTATGCTGGAAGCTCTGCAGCGAATATTGCCAGCGCGTTTGCGCATCGGCGACGATCTGGCTGTCAGTGGAACCCGGACTGATCGTCTGCGGATAAAACTGGGAGAATTGAGATTCGACGTTCGTGACGTTGTAGAGAATGCCGGTTGCCGCATTCATCAGGGTCGTGATCTGCGAGACCGCGCTATCGAGCGCGGAGATGATCGAGGACGGCAGCGACGTCAGATTCCGGGCCTCGTTCTCGAGCATCTGCACGAACTGCTCGATCTGGACGATCTGATTGTTGATCTCCTGTAGCGTACGGGCGGCGGTCAGGATGTTCTGGGCCAGATTGGACGTGTCGATCACCGGCAGATCGGCATGTACGGGCGTTGGTCCGGCTGCGATGCCGATGCAGACGGTTGCCAGCAGGAACCGGCGGACGTTTCGCCGATCAACGAGACTCATCACGATGCATCTCCAAGAGCTGGATGGTTGTCGTTCGCCGGTTCGCACGGAGGCCGCGAGGAGAGCGCGCCCGCCGACGCCTGAAGCAACAGCTCAGCCGCCCACAGCAATCCCTTCGCATCGAGCCAGGCCTCGACGAACGGGACGTTGCCCCGCGTCGCGAGGACTCGATCAATCAGCGCCTGATCCGCCGGTGAGGACGAGCCACAGAAGGCGAGCTGGAGCGGACCCAGGCCAAGCTCGAACATCCGGTTGCCTAGCCGCGATTGCAGGTAATAGTCGCGCTTGGGCATGGCGCGGGCGATGAGCTCGATCTGCCGATCATTGAGCCCGAAGCGCTCATAAGCGCGGCGGGACTCGGGCTCGATGGCGCGGTCGTTAGGCAGGAATATGCGCTGCGGGCAGCTTTCGATGATCGCCGGCGCGATGGTGCTGCCGGTCACGTCAGCCAGCGATTGGGTCGAAAAGACCACCGCGACATTCTTCTTCCTGAGCGTCTTCAGCCATTCGCGGATGCGCGCCGCGAAGAGCGGGTCGTCCAGAAAGACCCAAGCCTCGTCCAGGATGAGCAAGGTCGGCGATCCGTCGAAGCGGGCCTCCAGCCGATGGAAGAGATAAGTCAGCACCGGCGGGACCGCGCCCGCGGCATCCCGCATCAGGATCTCGGTCTCGAAGCATTCGACGTCGCCGAACTCGAGCCTGTCCTCGGCCGCGTCGAGCAGATGGCCGAACGGTCCCTCCAAGGTATAGGGGGTCAGCGCCGCCTTGAGCTCGCCGGATTGGAGCAACATGGAGAGTCCGGTGAGCGTCCGCTCCGGGGCGGGCGCCGAGGCCAAGCTGCCGAGCGCTGACCAGACAGCTTCCTTGACCTCGGGCCCGATTTGGACGTGCTCATGCGCGAGGAGGCCCAAGACCCATTCGGCGGCCCAGCTCCGCTCGGCCAGATCGTCGATCGCAGCCAGCGGCTGGAACGCCAGCTCGTCGGCCTCGGCGGCGAGCCGATGGTGCCGCCCGCCCATGGCCAGGATCGAAGCGCGCGCCGAACCGCCCTTGTCGAACATGTAGATCTGGGAGGCCGGATAGCGTCGGAACTGCATCGCGATCAATGCCAGGAGCGCACTCTTGCCGGCGCCGGTCGGGCCGACGATCAGCATGTGCCCGACATCGCCGACATGGGTAGACAGCCGGAACGGCGTCGAGCCCGAGGTCTCGGCCACCAGCAGCGGCGGACCGTCCAGATGGGCGTTCCGCGCGAGTCCGGCCCAGACGGCGGACAGCGGAACCAGATGCGCCAGATTGAGCGTATGGACGAGCGGCTGTCGGACATTGGCGTAGACGTGACCCGGCAGAGACGACAGCCAGGCTTCGACCGCGTTGAGGCTCTCGCGGATGGTCGCGAACCCACGGCTGTTGATCGCCCGCTCGACCGCGCGCTGCTTTTCCTGGACTCCCGACCGCGTGTCGTCCCAGACCGTGACGGTCATCGTGAGGTAACCGAAGGCGACGTGATCAGACCCTAGCGCCTGGAGCGCCGCGTCGGCGTCTAAGGATTTGTTGGCGGCATCGCTGTCGAGCAGCGGGACGGGCTCGTTGTAGAGGACCTCCCGCAGCAGCGCCGTGATCGACTTGCGCTTGGCGAACCATTGCCGGCGGATACGGGTCAGCTCCTTGAGCGCGTCGGTCTTGTCGAGCGCGATCCAGCGGGCCATCCAGCGATATTCGATGCCGAGATGGTTGAGCTCGTCGAGGAGCCCCGGCCGCGTCGTTGCTGGGAATCCGGTGATCGTTACGGTCCGCAGATGCCGCTCACCCAATATCGGCTCGAGCCCGCCCGACAGCGGCGTGTCGGCGAGCACGGCGTCGAGATGCATCGGCGTCTCCGGCACTGCAATCGGATGCGGCCGAGACGAGACGGTCGCGTGCAAATAAGTCAGGGTCTCGGAATCGTCGAGCGGGCGGATCTCGGGCAGGAAGCCCTGCATCAGGTCGAAGGCACGGTCGGTCTCGGCGACGAATGCTGCCAGCTCGTCCCGCCAATTGCGAACGGCTTCCCGGTCGTCCTGCGGCGCGTCGATCAGCGCCCGGTCGGCCCGGCTCACCCCGTCCGGCGGCGGCATGTAAAGGAATGTGAGCCGGTAAACGCTCTCGAACCGATCCCGTCGGTTCTCTTCCTGTTCGAATGCCGCGCGCCGCTCCTGGTCGACGAGCCAGGATGCCGGCTCCGGGAACTGCGATTCCGGATAGCCGGGCGCGACGCTGCGGGTGGCGTCGAAGAACAGCGCCCAGCCTGAGCCGAAGCGTTTCAGCACATTGTTGAGCCGCGCCGAGGCGCCGACGAGCTCGGCCTCGGTGGCGCTTTCGAGATCCGGGCCCCGAAACGCGAAGCCCCGCTGGAAGCTGCCGTCCTTGTTCAGCACGGTGCCGGGCGCCACCAAAGCTGCCCAAGGCAAGCGGTCCGACAGCAGCTCGGCCCGACGGCGATATTCGGCGAGGTTCAGCATGCGAGCCACGCCTTCTGCCGGAGATGCCGGGCCAGCACCGTCGCGAATTGCGGATCGCGCTTCGCCGCGAATACCGCGACGGCATGGCCAAGCACCCACACCACGATCCCGGCGATCCAAAGCTGCAGCCCGATCCCGAGCGCGGCCGCAATCGTGCCATTGACGATGGCAACGGCCCTGGGCGCGCCGCCGAGCAGGATCGGCTCGGTCAGGGCGCGGTGCAGCGGGATCTCGAATCCCTCGATGGGCTGAGTGCTCATGTCACCAGCGCTCCGCCGCCGAAGGAGAAGAAGGACAGGAAGAAGCTCGAGGCCGCGAAGGCGATCGAGATGCCGAACACGATCTGGACCAGCCGGCGGAACCCGCCCGACGTGTCGCCGAAGGCGAGGGTCAGGCCGGTGGTGATAATGATGATCACCGCGATGATCTTGGCGACCGGCCCCTGGACCGAATCCAGGATCTGGGAGAGCGGCGTCTCCCATGGCATGCCCGATCCGGCGGCAAACGCCGAGACCGGGAAGAGAAGCGCCGCGGCGGCGCATGCGAGACCTGCGCGGGCAAGGGTTCGAGCAGACGAAGCGATCATGATGGGCTCCTGGGTCAGGGTGGTGGGTTGCGGTCGAATGCGGGGGCGAAGCGGTAGGCGCCGTTGTCGTCGAGGCCGGTGAGCACCTGGATCTGCTCGACCTTGCGGCAGCCGTTCCGAACAGCGATCAGCACGACGATATCGACGGTCTCGGCGATCAGCTCGCGAGGCGGGTTGACGATGGTGCGCAGACAGAGCTGCTCGAACCGGTACAGGGCGCCGACCGGCGACTTGGCATGGATCGTCGCAACGCCGCCCGAATGTCCGGTGCTCCAGGCGTCCAGCAAATCGATCGCCTCCTTGCCCCTCACCTCCCCCACCGGAATCCGATCCGGCGACAGGCGCAGCGCGGATTTGACGAGATCGGAGAGCGAGGCGACGCCGTCTTTGGCCAGAAGCGGCACGATATTGCCCTGCGGCAGCAGGATCTCCCGCCGGTCCTCGAGCAGGATCAGCCGATCGCCCATGGCGGCCGCGATCTTGAGCAGCGTGCGGGCGAGCGTCGTCTTGCCGGTCTTCGCGTCGCCGGCGATTACGATGTTGAGGCGCTTCAGCATCGCCTGTTCCAGGAACTCCGCTTCACGCTCGGTGAGGACGCCCGCCGTGACATAGTCCGGTAGGGCCAGATCGGGCGCCGCCTGGCGGCGGATCGCGAACATCGGTGCCAAGGCCACGGGCGGCAGGAGGCCCTCGAACCGCTCGCCGGTCTCGGGCAGCTCGGCGCTCACGATCGGCGATCGTCCGTGCGCCTCGGCGCCGACGTGATCGGCCACCAGGCGGATGATGCGCTCGGCATCGGCGGCGGACAGGCTCTCCCCGGTTGGCATGCGCTCCTCGCCCAGACGCTCGACCCAGAGCGATCCGTCGGGATTGAGCAGCACGTCGACGACGCGCGGCTCCTCGAGCCACCCGGAGATCATCGGGCCCAACGCTGTCCGGAGCATCGCCCGCCGCCGCTCCAGGCTGACGGGATGGACTGGGTGGCTCATTGGGCTCCCTCCCCTTCGATCGCTTCGCCATCTTCGAGCCGCTGGCGCAGATCGCCGCTGAGCCCACGGCCGCTCGCGATGCGCCGCCCGAGCTGGTCGACAAAGGATTGGAACCTGGCCTCGCCGGAAGCCCGGGCTGCCGCTTGCTCGGATTCCGCAAGCGGCGCGGTTACTGTGAGCTCCCAGCGAATGAAGAGCGCTAAGGTCTCGAGCAGGATCTCCTGGTTTCGTTCGAGCCGGCCGATCGCGCGCGCGAACCGATCGAGCCTGGTCTTGAGAACGGTATCCGCTTCTTTGGCGGCGCCACGCGTGAGATAGGCGCGGAGCGCGTCCGCGACGATGCCGGACTTCGATGAACCTGGCTTCTGGGCGAGCCGATCGAGCTCCTCGGAGAGAGCGTCGTCGAGATAGAGGTGATGCCGCGGTTTCATGCGGGTTGCCTCAGAACGCCGGCATCAAATCTTGGTCAGGACCGTGACCGGAGTCCTCGCCGGCGGTGATCCCATAAGCCCGCCGGATCGCGGAGGATGGCCGCATCGGATCGATGCCGCGGACATTGCTCTGGGCGGGATTGTCGAGATCGTCGTCCAAAACGCCGCCGAGATTGTTCTCATGCTCCGGAAGATCGCGAGGGATTCCCTCTTCTCCCGGCAAGCCGGGATGACGCTTCAGACCGCCATCATCCTCCTCGTCGGCCTCAGTCGCCGTTCGCTCGATCGCCTGCTCGAGCCGAACATCACGGTACCGGACCCGACCGGACCAATCGTTAGGGCGCGCCGACGGCCGATCGGTATAGCCGGAGTCCAGCAGCATGGGTGCCGGCAGGATTCGGGTCGTGAAGTTCCGGTCCTCGTAATAGCGGAGCTTCTTGGCCCGGATCGGCGGCAGGCCCGAGACCAGCACCAGCTCGTCGGAAGATGGCAGCTGCATGACCTCGCCGGGCGTCAGCAGCGGCCGCGCGGTTTCCTGGCGGCTGACCATGACATGCGACAGCCAGGGCGCCAGCCGGTGGCCGGCATAATTGCGCTGTGCCCTGAGCTCCGTTGCGGTGCCGAGCGCATCGGAGATCCGCTTGGCGGTCCGTTCGTCGTTCGACGAGAACGCGATCCGCACATGGCAATTGTCGAGGATGGAATTGTTCTCGCCATAAGCCTTCGAGACCTGATTGAGGCTCTGCGCGATCAGGTAGGCCCGGATCCCATAGCCGGCCATGAAGGCGAGCGCGGTCTCGAAGAAATCCAGCCGTCCCAATGCCGGGAACTCGTCCAGCATCATCAGCAGCTGATGACGGCGCCGCTTGCCGGGATCGCCCTCCAGCCGTTCCGTTAGCCTCCGGCCGATCTGGTTCAGCACCAGGCGCACCAGCGGCTTCGTGCGCGAGATGTCCGACGGTGGGATGACGAGGTAGAGCGAGACCGGCCGTTCGGTGTCGACCAGGTCCGCGATCCGCCAGTCGCAAGCCGCGGTGGTCGCGGCGACGACCGGGTCACGGTAGAGGCCCAGGAACGACATTGCCGTCGACAACACGCCCGACCGCTCATTGTCGGACTTGTTGAGTACCTCGCGCGCCGCTGACGCGACCACAGGATGCACGATCGGCTGATCGGGCGTGCCCAGATGGTTGGTCGACATCATGGCACGCAGCGTGTGCTCGAACGACCGCTGCGGATCGGAGAGGAAAGTTGCGACCCGCGCGAGCGTCTTCTCCTCCTCTGCATAGAGGACATGGAGGATCGCACCGACCAGCAGCGAGTGGTCGGTCTTCTCCCAATGGTTCCGCCGTTCGAGAGCGCCTTCAGGGTCGACCAGGATGTCCGCGATGTTCTGGACGTCGCGAACTTCGTCCGGTCCCTTGCGCACCTCGAGCAGCGGGTTGTAGCGGGCGCCGCGGGTGTCGGTCGGATTGAAGAGCAGGCAATGCGAGAAGCGTGCGCGCCAGCCGGCGGTCAGCTGCCAGTTCTCGCCCTTGATGTCGTGGACGACGACGGATTCGGTCCAAGACAGCAGGGTCGGGACGACGAGACCGACGCCTTTTCCGCTTCGCGTCGGCGCGAATGCCATGACGTGCTCGGGGCCGTCATGGCGAAGATAGTTCGGACCAAAGCGGCCAAGGAATACGCCGGCGGCATCGAACAAACCGGCCTGAAGGATCTCTTTCGAGACGGCCCACCGCGAGGAGCCGTAGGTTGTGACGAGCCGGTTTTGCCGCGCGCGCCAGAGCGAGCCCATAACGGCTACGACAATGCCGAGCATTCCACCGCCGGCCGCCATCGCGCCAGCCTGGTTGAACAGCCTCGGCGCATAAGCGTCGAAGGCGTACCACCATTCGAACAGACGCCAAGGATAATAGGTCGGGTACGTCGCAACGCGGAACCAGGGCACCCCTAGCTCTGGCTGGTATCCCAGCCGTGCCGCCGCCCACTGTGTCGCGAACCACAGGGTCGCGATGACGATTGCGGAGACGAGCAGCGCCTGGCCGACGAGCAACTTTGTCGGGGTCATTCCATGGCTCCGTGGTCCGATAACGGTGCGTCCTCAACGGATGCTGCCGAATGGAGCTTATAGAATTACCAAATCAACAAATCTGCAATCATCGTTATTTACTCTCTCTTACTATTGATTTAACCAGTAGTACGTGAGAGATATTATATAGTAGTTGGGACGAGGCCAGGATTATCCAACTCAGCGCCAATCCATTCTTTCGGCACTTTCATCGTGCCAACGCGCATGCTCCTCGTAATCTTTGGCAATCCGTTCTAGCCCCGCTGAGGTATGTGGCCATTCCAGAGCTGTTGCTCGTGCGAATTCGCGATACTTTTCGGCCTCCGCTCTTTCGAGCGTGCCACCACTTCCCGGTAGTCGCGACGTGACACCCCGGCGATTCTGACGACCGATCACAAATCCTGTTTCAATATGCCTGCTGCGAACGATTTCGATAGCTTCGCGCACTGGGATTGCAGGCCAGATGCCATCGGCCTCAGGAGGTGACGCCGAGAGCATTTCGCCAATCTTCTGATCGGCAATATCCTTTCGGCCCTTCCTGTCCGCAAGAATCCTCGCCTCCTTGATCCACGCCTCTAGTATAGCGCCATCAATCGTTCCATCTTGCTTTGTACCTGGGATACGGTTCCACATTCCCAAAAGATCGTAGGCCTGGGTGGCAATAGCTTGGGCTTGCTCCATATCGGCCGGCGGGTCTTCGACAATTCCGCTATCTTCGCTGGGCTTGAACACCGCGGACAACACGTCAATGAAGAAACCAGGATTCTCTGATAGCGCTTTCAGCAATACTTTGACGGGACGCCTGGAATGAGCCAGTACAGGCAGGTACGCCCATTCCAATTTCAACATCGCGTCCTCAGGCACATCCGATGCTTGATCGAGCTTGTTAAGAATCTCACTGACGTAATGCTGAAACATCACCGGTTCATTGTGGTCGGAACTCTTCTCCCAGGGCTCGCGGACGGCCGCCATCAGAACTGTGACCAACAGCTCATTTGGGAGCACTTCTTTTAGCTTGTGGCCAACGAGGTGGATTGCGTGTCGCGCCCGCCCAACCTCTACCAGCTTCATCACCGCGAAAGTAATGTCAGCAACTTCACCCTCGATCCAAAGAGTGGCGGCTCGCTTCCAGTAGAGAGTCTCGATCCCTTCACCGGCAGCGTGAGCTTGGTCCCAGGTCCATCGCCGTGACGGTAGTGCTCCCAGGATCGTAAGCACGGCCTCTGCGCCCCAGTTCTCCCGCATCGCACGTGCAAGAATTTCGGCCGCCCACGGCTCTTTAGCCTGCTGAAACTTCGTAAATACCATGCCGTGGGCGAGATTGCGGTCCCGTGGATTTTCGCTGCGGAGCGCGCGAGTAAGGATTAGGTTTCGAAGAAACGGATCGAGTTCGATCTCAGCAAGCGCCGCGCCAATGAAACCGCCCATTTCGACGATGCGCGCGAGTTCGAATATCCCTTCGACGCCTCGCCCGTCCAACAAGGCCTTGACCGCAAGGCGACGTTCCTCGGCCACTTTCGCTTGATCGGATTCCCAGCCGCCAATTGGAGGCCGGGGAAGGGAGACGGACGGCGAAAAAAGCCAAGCCACACGTTGGACCAGGTCTGCCGGAGCAAGCGCCTCATAGACTTGCTCGAGTTGGGAAAGCTCCGCTTCTGGCAGAGCCCATCCAGCGTCCGGAATGTACCGATGGTGATGTAGGAGTCTGCGCAAACCATCCCACAGGGCTAGGCGGTCGTCTGGATCCCGAATGTCGGGCGCGACCCTAACCAATTTGTCGATAGCCGCCGTGCGATCGGGCGCAAGGTTACTGAGACGATCAAGCAATTGATTCCAGCGAGCTGCGCTTACGCCGACATCGTCCAAGAGACGTTGCGTAATGGCCTCCGCGCCTTTGCCAATCAGTCCGTAGGTCACGACTTCGGGATTGTCGGCCGTGAAATCACGCCACCGCGTGAGCGGCGATGGCGAAAACGAGTCATGACCACTTGGCAGAATACCGAGCAGAAGTTTCCAAGCCGGCGCTGGCTGAGACCTCCGCAGCCGATCCAACACACGCATGCGCTGGTCAAGTGTGGCGTTTGTCTGCGGTGCCCAAAGCAAGAAGATTTGCCGCAAACTGTTGGCTGGACGATTCGTGTAGCGTCCACCGGGATCGACGGCATCGAGCGCCGCCAATATCTCAGACACGCGAGCTAGATGTTCGGGTGCTTGCGCAAGCGATTCCAAAGCCCAAAGGAGGTTGGAGAGGTGTTCGCTGCCGAACATTGGGTCGCTATCGTGACCGAAGAGAGCCGCGATAGGCGGGTCATTCTTTGCGAGACTCTGGTCGATCGCGTTGAGGAACGCATCCGGTGAGGCTTCGGCTAGAAGCTGAAAATCCCGTGACAACGACCACCAGCGTTGACGATCCGCGTTGTGAAGCAATTGCTGCACGACATACTCCGCCCGGGGACGACCGGCGGTAATATTGGGCGCGCGATCCGGAAACAGAGCCAATAGGATCAGGATCTCGCCCAGACCATGCCGCAAATAAGCGGAGTATTCTGGAGAGACTCCCCTCGTTGGTGCCAGCCAACGCTCGTCGGGATCCATGTTGAAACGCGGATCAGCCGATCCGAGAACGTCGAGGATGGCGGCCTCGAACCGCTCAATGTCGCCTGACGTTAGATAGCGCGCGAGCAGGAACCATGCGTCTTGTGGCGAGGCAACCTTCCAGGCTGTTCCGACCTTGCGGAGCGGACTATCGAAGGTGCCGACGAAAGGCGCCAGCTCTGTTATCAGATTGTCGTAGGGAGTATTTCCAAGCCGCGTCAGAATCGCTCTATCGGACTCAGAGCGCTCGTCCCATGCGCCAGCCAATAGAGCAGCGAGAAGCGCATGGGGCGGAGGCTGCTGCGCCCACTCTGGCAAGCGACCAGGCGCCGTCGGGATAAGACGCCGGAGAACGGCAAGGCTTCGCGACGACTCGCGCGCCAAGCTTCTCGCTCGGGCCGTCGCGATACCGCTGTCGACAAGCGCGACTTCAATACCCTCTCGTGAGGGACGCGAGAGCTTGCGAAAGTCACCGCGCAAATCGGCATTGCCACCATACGCAAGCAATACGTGATGACCGCGTTGGGCGATGAGCTGCGCCAGTCCCGGCTCCGGGTCGAGGAGAACAATGATCAGTGGTGTGACGCTGTCCGCAAGGGTGCGGGCCATATCGGGCGTGGTCGCAACAAGGCAACGCGCCTCATAATGAGCAGCAATCTCCGGGGGAAGTTGATTGATTGCGGCATAGAAGAATGCGGCCACTTCATCCGCTGTTTCCCCCTGGAGAGAAAACGCCGATGACGCGGACCGCAGCCACTGCAAGACCGCCGCTGCATCCGCATCGCGATCGCTGAGCACAAGTTCCGGCGTCAGGGGCCATTGGGTCGCGAGCGACCATTCCAACCAGACTTCTTCAAGTTGACGTGCGCCGGGTGGTCTCTTGCCCAATGTCGTTGCAAGCCACTGACCTACCGCGGGGTAGAGTTCGATCCAGTGGACGAGATCATCGCCATCGTAAGCGCGGACCTCTCGCCATTTGCCTTCAACGCTCTTTTGACGAACCCACTCGCCCTTCTTGGGCCAATGGCGTGGCGTAACAAAAACAAAGGCCGAGTCCGCTGGAATGAGTTCGCTTGGATCTGCAGTACGCTTGACGTAATCGTCCGTTGCTTTGCGGGCGATCGCTTCCCGTTGGGTGCCAAATTCCCAGCCTGCGGGCCCCAGTGGCACGTAGTCGGTTTCACGTTCCGATCGCGTCGTGCCGTCCCAACCCGCATGCTGAACGCCCTCATCAGAGGGAAAGCGCAGCTCGGTCGCGGAGCCGTTGGCGGCACGAATGAGTTTTGCGATCAAGGTCGGCAAAGTGCTTTGTCCGTCACGACGCTCGGCCCATTGCGCCAAGTCGGTCGCGTTTACCCAGCGAATGGGTGCGCCGGATTTGCTCAAAGCCGCGAGGGAGGGCAAGGGCGGGCCAACAACCGCGCCGCCGGGCAGGAAAGTCACGCCAGCGCGGGTCAGAGCTGTCCGTATAGCTTCGGCGTTGTTTGGAACCGGAGTTCGTTGACCGCGCTCAAAATCGGCGACCGTCGATGCCGCGACTCCAGCTGTTTTCGCAAGCTCTTGCTGGGACCAAGCCAAGAGGGCTCGGGCTGCCCGCACTTGTTTTGCCGTGAATTCCGGTGATTTGTCGGCTGGGGCTTGATTCCGCATGGTCATAGTATTTATATGACCTGCGGGCTTTTTCAAGAACCCAGCGAACGCTGTTACCTATCGTAGGTATTTATATATAGATACCTACGATTTATAACAAACCATGCCACTGAAACTCGATACTCCATCTGAGCGCGCAATCGCGCTAGCCACGGAGCGCGGGATTGCACGCGCCCGGGATTTCCGCGCGGCCGGAATCCCGCTGGTCTATCTTAAACGGCTCTGCGACGAAGGCCACCTGGTCCAGCTCGGACGTGGACTCTACCAGATTCCCGAAATCGCGGGCTCAGATGCGGAGCACAATCTCGCTGAAGCCGCGCGTTTCGTTCCCAATGCCATCATATGCCTTCTTTCGGCGCTCCGCCATCACGGTCTGACCACCCAGCTTCCACAAGCCGTGTGGCTGACGATCCCGCACAAGGCCCGCAAGCCCAAGGCTCCCTCATTTCTGATGGAAATCGTCTATGCGACCGAGCCGATGTTCTCGGCTGGGCTTGAACATATTCAGATCGAAGGCGTGGATGTCCCGATCTACGGCGCCGCGAAAACGGTGGCCGACTGCTTCAAATATCGTCGGCGCGTCGGCCTCGACGTCGCGGTCGAAGCTCTCCGTGATGCGATCCGCCTCCGCAAATCAACCCCGGCAGAACTCATGCACTACGGGTCTATCAATCGCGTCGCCAACCTGATGCGCCCCTATCTTGAGGCCCTGGCATGATGGCCGGCAAGAATGTCGCGATCTCTATCAGACAAAAGCTGTTGAACCTGGCAAAAAAGCAAGGAGCGGATTTCCAACGCACACTCGTCAGATACGCAATCGAGCGACTCCTCTATCGCCTATCGCAGCATCCCGCTCGCGACCATTTCATCCTCAAGGGCGCCATGTTGTTCATCACATGGCCGGAACGCACATTTCGTCCTACCGGTGATCTCGACCTTCTTGCCTTCGGCCCACCCGATCCCGATTCCATGCGACGCCTCTTCCTGGATATATGCGGCAACGATGGGGACAATGACGGAATCATCTTCGATCCCGCGTCCATCGTCGTGGAGGTAGTCCGCGAAGATCAGGAATACCAGGGAGTCCGCATTGTCGGAAATGCCCTCCTCGACAGAACCGTCATCAGAATGCAGGTAGACGTCGGCTTCGGGGACACAACCCATCCAGCACCCCAACGCATCAGCTTCCCCTGCCTCCTGCCTGATATGCGCCGGCCCGAGGTCCTCGCTTACCCACCCGAGACGGTGATCGCAGAAAAATTCGAAGCGATGGTGAGATACGGCGAAGCAACCAGTCGCCTAAAAGACTTCTACGATATCTGGACGATTTCGAAGACCTTCCCCTTTGAGAAGGCCGAGCTTGCCCAGGCCATCCAAGGCACGCTTCAGCAACGCGGCACTGATCTAGCGTCCGGGATGCCGTTCGCACTCACGTCGGAATTTACCAACCTACCGGAAAAAAGGAGAATGTGGGAAGGCTTTTTGCGACGCAATTCTGTTGCCGTTATGCCGCCACCTCTCGAAGAACTTGTGAGCGAAATCCGACAATTCCTTGGTCCCGTTCTCGACTCGCTCGAACTTCCTGAAGGAGCTGTGGGCTTGTGGGATCCAAGCAGCGGTTGGACCGCCTAACGCACGAGGAAATCAAAATGAAATGGAGGGAGCGCACACTCGACGAGATAGCCCAGCTTATCTGCGGCAACGGCGATCCAGCAAAGATTTTCTTTCCCTACCGCAGCAGCTCCTACATCACGCGATTCTTTCAGGAGGCGGACACAGACTACGCGCATGACGGCTCCAACCGAGATCGATGGGTCTCGCGGACGCTAGCCGAAATATTGTCAGAGCCTCATGCGGATGCACAAACTCCGCCAGACACATTTTGTCGGATTATCCGCACGCTCATGGATCCTGCGGACGCCAGAAATGAGCGGCCCGAACGCGAGAATGCGTTGAAGGTGCTGAACACAGCATTGGCCCGGGAGGGATTCGAGGCATTTTACGCGTCGGACAAACAGTGCTACCTGCGGCACATCGGCACGAATAAGATCGTTGGCCAAAATTCCAATCCCCATCGGCCGTTGTCAAAGGGCGAGCAAGAGAAGTGGGAGCTCCTGGCATCCTATCTGGATAGAATTTCAGAAGACCAGCTAACCGAAGAGGTGCTTCTGCCTCTGTTCCGTCAGCTGGGGTTTCATCGAATCACCGCAGCCGGCCACAAAGACAAGGCGTTGGAATACGGCAAGGACGTGTGGATGAAGTTCACGCTACCGACCTTGCACGTCCTGTATTTCGGCATCCAGGTGAAGCGTGGCAAGCTTGATGCCGCCGGGACGAGCAAACCAGGCGCGACGAACATCGCCGAAATCCATAATCAAGTCCTGATGATGCTCGGGCATGAGATATTTGATCCGGAACTTAACCGTCGTGTTCTAGTCGACCACGCGTTCATCGTCGCAGGCGGAGAGATCACGAAGGCTGCGAAACAATGGCTCGGAGAAAAACTTGACCAATCCAAACGGAGCCAAATTCTTTTCATGGACAGAGACGACATTTTGAATTTGTACGTTGTCACGAACTTACCGCCGCCTGCCAACGCATTACCGACACCAGCGAGATTCCCGACCCTGGACGATGAGGTTCCGTTCTAGAAGGCGCAACGGCACCTTCGGGCAGGCTTTAGGCTCGAAGAAAGCCTTTCCTACTATCTTGCAAACGCTTACTGGCAATGAACTGCGGCAGTCCCTTGCCCAGCCGCTTATCGACAAATCGAAGCTGCTTATCATCGTCTCCATAAACAAAATCACAGGCCTGTCTGCTCACCCTATCATTCAAAAGGATCATGAATTTCTCAACTGACAGACCTTGCAAATGTCTCTCCATCTCGATCGTGTTAACAGCGACGAATGCCTGCGTCGGGCCTATCGGGACTATGATGAATGAATCCCAGCGATTAACGCCATCAGTCATTACGACAGGCCTATCCGACGTTAAGAATGTATGGATCGGGTTAGTCACGGTCAGCACGTTCCAGCGCATTCCAAGAATATGATTGCCTACATTCTCACTGTCGATAATTGCCGCTAGCAGCTTTGCTAAGGAAGCGTCGATAATTTACCGCTTCATTTTGACGTTCTTGGGTTGATTGAGTAGTTCCATTCGCCATGGAAGGGGTCTGGGAGGATATCGAGCTCAGCCATTTCGGCGTCGGAGACTTTGATGCCGGTGGGGTAGAGATTTTGATCGAGGTCACATCGGATGGTCAGGCCTGTTGTCGATGTGGTCGCGCCGATGAGTTCGACGATGGTGCGATAGTCGATGAGCGGTCGTCCCCTCCAGTTGCGCGAGATGAACGAGAAGAGACGGTGTTCGATCTTGTTCCATTTGCTCGTGCCGGGCGGCAGATGGAGGACGGCGATCGTCAGCCCCAGCTCGTCGGCGAGCTTCTGAAGCTCGACCTTCCAGAGGCGGACGCGTGAGCCGTTGCTTCCGCCGCCATCGGCGGTGATCGTCAGACTATGGGCGTCGGCGTAGCGGTCGCGTCCCATGTTCGTCCACCACGAACGGATCGCATTGACGGCGAAGGCGGCGGTGTCGTGGTCGATCCCGACACTCACCCAACCCTTGTCGTCGGCGATGTCGTAAACGCCCCCCGGGTCAAGCCCGCGGGCAGGCTACGGGCGCGGCGCGACCGAGTTTGGGATCGATGAAGTCGTGGACGCGGACCTGCTCGGGCAATCCGGCCGGCCGATATTCTCGTCCGCCATTCTTGAAGTCGCCGACGAGTTCCTTTTTCTTCGTATCGACGGAGATCGCCGGCTGGCCGGCGGTGATGGCGTTCTCGACCGTCTTGGCGATATGCCGGAACTGCGCATCGCGATCGACATGGGACGAGCCCTCGAGTGTTTTTCGATTGGCCTGGAGAGAGTAGCCGAGTTTCTTCAGCAGTGTTCCGACAACATCGTGCCCGACGCGATGACCCATGGCGCGAAGCGCGGACGCCAGATTCCGCAAACTTTTCGAGGTCCATTTCAGCGGTGACATGGGATCGCCGCGCGTGGCGGGATCGACGAGAGCTTTCAGATCAGACAGAAGCGTCGGATCGGTTTGCGTCAACGGCTTGCGTCCAGCCCCCTTGCGCCGGACGCCGCGAAGCGCCGAATCCGGTGCCGTGCGGCGCAGTTCCCGCAACCCATAGCCGATGGTGCTGCGCGCGATCCCCGTTGCCGCACAAACCGCCGCGATCCCGCCCCGGCCCGCCGTCAGCGCTTCCGCCGCCGCAAAGCGACGACGCCCGCGCTCGTCCAATACAGGGCTGAGCGCATCATAGCGAAGCTTGATGGCGGCAACATCGATCACGAATCACGTCTACAAAGGATTGCCGCAAAAAGGAATCCCCCATAGACCATCTTTCCGATTCACAAAATTATCGACAGCACCTAAGGTCACATCAGCAGATTGGCCGATCAGCCCGGCGACAAGCTCAACCGCATTCTCCAAATGAGCGTACTTTTGGAGGAGCTCTTGTCCGCGTTCGCTTTTGTAAATCGTGGCATACATACCGTCGTAGACATGCTTCCGAAGAGCATCGACTTTTTCGGGATGCCTATGGACCAGAGAAATAATAAACCTTGCCCAACCACTCCTATCGTTTGGGCTGAGGCTCGTTATGTCGCTCGCTCGGAGTAATTTCAGAGCGTTAGGGAAACTCTGAATAAGCCATCGACTTGGTTCTGTGGTTGTGATTCTTGTTTAGAGCGGTGTGGGAAGCTTGGGGATTGCAGGGATGAAGCAGATGACGTTTGCGACGAGCGGTTTTGAGCGCTACGCCAAGACGACC
>DASRBG010000040.1:0-2502 GCA_035653735.1 Gemmataceae bacterium | reverse complement strand
CGCGCCACGGGCGTTTTCGTGCTTGAGCCAAGCGACCGCCGCGATTATTTGTTGCTCGCCCCAGCGCTCCCGGAGCAGCATCCGGCCGTTCTGCCGGAGCACGCCGATATCGAAGGCGTCAGAGCCCATCGCTTTGAGCTGCGCGACAACGATCGCCTCTGTGATCGCAGCGCTCATCGCCGAAATCCCTCCGCGCGCCGATGGCGGAGAAAGGGTCTTCAGATTCTGGTGGTTGGTTTGCCGACCGGCGCGGTGCCGTTGGCTTTCGGAAGAGCCGAGGTGCCCGGGTCGATCGGCGTGGTTTTCGGGGCGTGCGGCTGAATTACGGAGGTGGCGCGGATGCTCTTCGGCGCGGGCACGCGCTGCGGCGGAGTATTCGCGTCGGCGTTCGCAAGGCGCTGCGTGCGGCGACCGAGTTCCATCGCGTTCAGCCACGTCGGCGCATCGCCGACGCTGGCGCCGTTGCCACCGCCGATCTGGGAGACCTTATTGAAGCCGGCCTGAAGAGCGCCGGTAATTGGCCGGATCACGGTCCGAGCGATGAACGCGGCCTCAAACGCGTGGCTTAGCGCGAGCCCAACGGTCCCGCCGGCAATGCTCGCGGCGGTATGGGGAACGGCAATGCAGACAATCATGAAGACAATTGCGAACGCGGTGTACGTCAGCATGTCGGCGACTGGCAGGCTTGCCGAACAGACAGTTGTCATTATCGAACCGGGTGGAACGCCGTAGGTTGTCCACCAAGGCAGCGTGGAAGGTACCGGCTTGCACGCGGCGGCCAAGGCCGCGCTCCGTTGGTTGTCTTTGAGGAGTGGAAATTTGCCACCGACCCCGCGAACCTGCAGCCGCGAGTCAGGGCCGGAATGAAGGCGGCCGCGGACCACATAAGGAAATATCCGCCGCCGGGGTTCACTCAAGAACAGATCGATCGGCTGATCGAGTGTATCGAGGCGCCGTGGGGCGCCCGAATCGAGCGGCAGATCCGGGAGTGCCTTGACGGAGCCAAGGGTCCCATGGCCTCAGTCGCGATTGCGGCAAAGGTCAAGAAACTCGGGCTGGAACCGTTCAAGCCGGCTCCACCGCTTCCGCCAATCGACGAAGACGAAATCCGTCTCGTCTGCTGGTTGGTGGTAAAGAATCGGCCAACATAAGCGTCTTGGCAATTGCGGATTGGACGACAGCGGTTGTCGCTGAACAGGGATAATGGTTCGACGGAACTGGCAAGGATGACGTAATGGCTTCGAATCTTGAACAGGAATTGAGCGCTCTCGAGAACCAGCTTGCGGCGGCCTCCAAGGCCGCAAAAGTCGCATTAGCTGAGCTCAAAAAGGCCCAGAGTGGTGCAAAGGTCGGTCAACTTCGTGATTTGAGCAGGAGCCTTGCGGAGGGACGTAATGCTGCCAAGCGATTCGCGGAAGAAATGGCAACTGCGGATTCCTCGTGGAAATTCGAACTTGAGCCTTCGTTCGCGAACGGAGGATATCTGAAAGAGCTGCTGGAGGAAGCCGATCGTGCCGGATTAAAGCTGTTTGAGCGAGATGGTCGTCTTTACTGTTTTCCGATGTTGCTAACTCTTTCGGCCAAGGACATGGTCGTGATGGTGGACCGTAAACCGGAGCGCCGTCTGAGGCCGCGTGAATTGGTTAGGGTGCTGCTGGAGCGACAAAAGCGGCCACAGCGCTTCAACGGGTAGAAGCTCCTAGACACCCTGTTTGACGCGTACTGCCGGCTCGACCGGCGACTCCTGCGTGACTGGACGCCGGAGGTGCGAGGCATGGTCCCGTAGTGCCATTGATCAAGATATATGAAATCTTGACGCTGTTACCGGGTTCCGAGCGCGAGTATCCGAAGGAGGAATTCGCACGCGACATCCACTTGCTCGACAGGCAACCCGATCTGCGTACGAAAGACGGACGGCGGTTTGCCTTGCCTGCAGCGACCGCCACGAAGGTCACTGGTCAGCGGCTGACCATAGTCGATCACCAAGGCGTCGAGAAGATCTACGCGGGCATCAGGTTCGACAAGGAGTGAACTATGGCCGTGAAGCTAATAGAGTGGCTCGAACTGATCGACAAGGAATACCTCTGCGACTTCATAGTAAATGGTGGAGCGGCGGTTAAATTTCTGGTCGCGGATCAGGCTAGCATTGGCGTTCTTAACGCGAACTTGATTGGCCGAGCGGCAGAACACGGCCTTGTCTTTATCAATATCAGTAGCGCTACGACCAAGCTTCACATGATTCAAGATGTGTTCTTCGCGATATCTCGACAGATCAGTTGGGAGGCGGATGCGCAGCGTTTTGTAGAAGGGCTATTCCAGCGTCAGGGATACCGATGGCCCAGCCCAGGCCAGCCCGTCGCTCTGACGGAGATTGCTGAGACCAACAAGGTGGACGCTACTATTCTGCGCCGCGAATTCAACAGATGGCTCACCGACGACTTAATGCGCGATCTGAGCATGGCACAGGATTTTCGCATTGCTGTCATGCAGCTTTGCCTCAAT
>DASRBG010000039.1:0-91630 GCA_035653735.1 Gemmataceae bacterium | reverse complement strand
ACTCCTCGTAGAATTCCAGCGCCCGGCGGAGAAATTGCTTCTGGACTTCGGTCATGTGCGGCTCGTGGGCGAGCCAGTTCTCTGCCACTTCCGAGTACATATCGTTGACGGCCTTGCGGGCAAAGCGCCGTTTCTCATCGGCTCGGCGGCGCTGCTTCGCCTCGGACTGGTAGGCCTCATCTGCCCGGACCTTCTCATACCAGATCACGATGCTGCCTATCCCCAGACCCGTAATGGAAAGCACGAGACTTCCCACCAGAGCGCAAGACAAGACGGCCAGAACAGGATTCCGCCGGCACCAGCGCCACAATCGGGCCAACCGCCCGACCGGACGGGCCGCGATCGGCTCTCCTTTCAACCAGCGCTCCAAATCCTCGGCCAGCGTCTGGGCCGATTCGTAACGCCGCTGCGGTTCCTTCTGCAAGCACTTCAGGCAAATCGTTTCCAGGTCGCGATCCACCCTGGGATTGATCCGGCGCGGCGACTCCGGCTCACGCTCGCGCACTTGCTCCAACGTCTCCAGCACCGTCTCGCCCTGGAATGGCGGCCGGCCCGTCAAGAGCGCGTACAACACCGCACCCAGCCCATACACGTCCATCGCGGTTGTCACGGCTCCCTTGCGGCCGCTGGTTTGTTCCGGCGCCATGAAGCTTGGCGTGCCAATTAGCGACCCCGATTGGGTCAGGCTGCTGTCGATTTCCACGCGCTTCGCCAAGCCGAAATCGCTGACATGCGGCTGACCCTGCGCATCCAGCAGGATGTTCGAGGGTTTGAGATCGCGATGCAGAACGCCGCGCTGGTGCGCATAATGGACAGCCCGCGCGACGGTTGCCAGCAGGCGCGCGGCCGCGCGGGGATCGGCACGAAACGAGTCCAGATGATCGGCGAGGCTGCCGCCCTCGACCAGCTTCATGCTGAAATAATGGACGCCATCGTGTTCGCCCACTTCGTAAACCGGCAGGATGTGCGGGTGATCGAGCTGGGCGATGACCTCGGCCTCGTTGCGGAAACGCTCCACGTCGGTCGGCGAGGCCAGGTCGCTGCCGCGGAACATTTTCAAGGCAACCAGGCGATCGGGGCGTCGCTGCCGGGCCTTCCAGACCACGCCCATCCCGCCCTGGCCCACCGACTCCAGCACGGTATAGTCGCCGAAGGAACGCGGCGGAGCGGGCAAGGGAAGGGCCGGCTTACCGTCTGACGGCATCGGAAAAGGAGTCGAGGCATC
Source organism: Gemmataceae bacterium (assembly GCA_035653735.1). Taxonomy (GTDB): domain Bacteria; phylum Planctomycetota; class Planctomycetia; order Gemmatales; family Gemmataceae; genus JAJPHU01. The sequence continues at coordinate 90,405 of DASRBG010000039.1, read as the reverse complement.
CGATCGTGGTGTGATGGCCAGCGAGCGCAGCGGCGCGGCCAGCTTTTCGAGCCGGTCCTGATCGGCGAAGAACTCGCGCAGATCATCCGCCAACTCGGGGTTGCTGTCGAGCAGAGCTTGGCGATCCGGCGCCTGGCCCGCTTCCTGAGCTTTCAGGTAAGCGGTAACGAGATCGTCCAATCGCTGCTCCCAATCCGAGGCTTCGCTGACTCGGTCGTCCATCGCTCCCTCACGCTTGGTCGCGCAACTGGTTGCGGAGCTTCTTCATCCCCCGGCGCAGCAGGCCGCCGACCGCGGTCTCGCTCCGGTCCATGAGCTGGCTAATCTCGGCCACCGACAAGCCCCGGAAATGCTTCAATTCCAGGGCCGTTCGCTGGTCTTCCGGCAATTCCGCCAGGGCATGAGCCAACTGGAGGAGCTGTTCCTGGCGCTCGGCCTCCTCGTGCGGCGACTTCTGTTCGGCCTCCAGCCAGGCTTCGACGCGCGATGCGGAATCCTCAAAGGAGCGCTCCAGCGCCACATCCCGGCTTGCTGCCCCGAACTTGCGGACGGCATCCGCCAGGTTATGAGCCAAGGTCTGCCGCAAAAACGCCAACCGTTCTTCCTCGCTCCGTCCGTGCAGCTTCTCCTGCGCCTGGTGGGCTTCCAGGAGCGTCTGCTGCACCACGTCCGACGGATCGAGCTTGGCCCGCAGCCGCGGATCAAGCTGCAAGCGCGCCAGCAGCCGGAGGTAGTCTCGATACGACTCCAGCGACCGCTCCGGGACTTCGGATTCATCTGTCATGAAGCGAGCCTATGGATAAAAGCGTAAGAACCGGCAAAATCGGGCGCGCCGGTAAGGAATTTTTTCGCCCCGCATCAATTACCGGGGCGGGGTGAAAAGCACCACACATTATGGGGGATGCTTTGTATCCACTGCAAGAGGGGCAATACTCTCGTTCCCACGCTCCGCGTGGGAACGCACGTCCGGCCGCTCCGCGGCCCGCCCCGCGAAAGGACAAGACGCGACGCGGAGCGTCGCCATCGTGCGTTCCCACGCAGGAGCGTGGGAACGAGAGTATGCTCCCCGTGGGAGCGAGAGGAGACGAGAGGAAATGATAGAATGCCCTGTGCGTTGGTGAGAGTGAGAACATCGCAGGGGCAAGAAATATGGCCCGGTCCTTCAGGCGCGGCGCCGGCCTGGTGAGCTTGTGGTTCCCGGCGGCGCTGATCGTTCTGGTGCTGCTGGCGTTGCCGAGCACGGTCTTCCTGATGTTACACTTGTTCGGCAAGGAACCGGTGCTCAACGGCTGGCTCAAGGACCGTTTCGGCGTCACCTATCACCTGCCCACGCCGTGGTGGACCGGTGCGGCGCTCTTGCTGGTACCGTTCTTGCTCGTTTTGCTCTACTTCCTCAAGCTCAAACGCAGGCCGCTGCAAGTGCCCAGCACGTTTCTGTGGCGCAAAAGCATCGAGGACCTGCACGTCAACAGTTTGTTCCAGTGGCTGCGCGACAATGTGTTTTTGCTTGTGCAATTGTTGATCGTGCTGCTCTTGATTTACTCCGTGCTGTCGTTACAGATTCACGGCAGCACGAGCGCGGGGAAGCATTACATCTTGCTGATCGATAATTCGGCGAGCATGGCCGTGGCCGACGCGGGCACGAGCCGGCTGGAAGCAGCCAAAGACGAAGCGCTGCGCGAGATCGATAGCCATGCCGAAGGCGATATGGGTATGGTTATCGCCTTCAATTCGCGGGCGTCGATCTTGCAGCCGTACACCAGCGAACGCGGATTGCTGCGAGCGGCGGTGGCGAAAATCACGCAGACGCAACGGCCGACACGCATCGAGGAGGCACTACAATTGGCCGACAGCCTCGCCAATCCCCTGCGTTCAACCGATGACGCGGCCGTGCGGCCGGACAAGGAGGACCCCGCGCAGGCACGCACCTACGTCGCCGCCGAGGGCATCGCCGCCGAGGTCCACCTGTTCTCGGATGGCCGATTTCCCGATGTTTCTGCCTTCGCTGCCGGCAATCTCGATCTGAATTATCATCGCATCGGCAAAGCCGGCCCCGAGAATGTGGATAATATCGGCCTGGTAACTCTCAATGCCATGCGCGACGAGCAGGATCCCAGTAAGCTCCAGGTGTTCGCACGGCTGCTGAATTTCCGCAGCGATGCCGCTATGGTCAAAATCGAGGTCGAGTGGCGCATGCCGGGCAAGGACGATTTCAACCTGCTCGATCAGACGGTGAACCTCCCGCCGCGCAAATATCATCCTGCGGATCCCGACAAGGAAGATCCCGGCAGCGATGCACCCGGCGAGGGCCAGGCCATCTTCTCGCTGGGCGGCGTGGATGACAGCGTGAACGTCGTCGTTCACGCCCGGCTTCGCGATGTCCACGATGCCTTTCCGCTCGATGACGAAGCATGGCTTGTCGCCGGCGTGGTGCGGAAGGCGCGCGTTTTGATCGTCACGCCCGGCAACGAGATTCTGCGCGATTTCTTCGACCTGGAAGCAACAAAAAAGGTGGCGGATGTCGCTTACCTGACGCCCGCCCAGCTTCGAGACGATGCCACGTATCGCGGCCCCGCGCGCAACGGCGAATACGATCTCATCCTCTTTGACCGCTGCGCTCCGGAAAAAGAAGACGATATGCCATTGGCCAACACATTCTTCATCGCCGACGTGCCGCCGCCGTGGAAGCGCGCCGCCATGCCGCCCTTGAAGGACGCGCAAATTCGCAATCCGACAAGTAATCATCCGCTGATGCGCCATCTGACCGGCCTGGACGAAATCGCATTCAGCGAAGCGTTCCGATTCGACTTGAAAGCGACCGGGGTGCCGGCGCGGACGCCGCGACTGTTGGAGACGGACCGCGAGACGGCGGTGTTGTTCGCGCTGCCACGGCGTGGTTTTCAGGATGTGGTGCTGGCCTTTCCCCTGGTCGATGACGGCGGCCGATGGACGACGACGTGGAACCTTAAATTGAGCTTCCCGGTATTCCTGCGCAACCTGCTGTACATGCTGGGCAACGTCAACGATGCCGCCGCGGAAGAGAACGTGCAGCCGGGCCAGATCAAGACGCTGCGGCCCGATACCGCCGTCAAGGCGCTCGACGTGATCGGACCCGACCGCAAACGCGAGACGGTGACGCGCGGCGTCGGCGGCGATTTTTCCTACAAAAACACCGAACACGCCGGCATCTACGAGGCGACCTGGGCGGGCGGGCAACGCTTTTTCGCCGTCAACTTGCTCGACGCCGACGAAAGCAACATCCAGCCGCGCGACGCCATCAAGATCGGCGAGCAGCGCTTGGCCGCCGGACAACCGCGGCGGCAAACGTACGATACGTGGAAATGGATCGCCCTGGCCGCGCTGGTGCTCTTGGTCGTCGAGTGGGCGGCGTATCACGCGCGCCCTCGTTCCCACGCTCCGCGTGGGAACGCAGTATGGGGCGCTCCGCGTCCCGCCCGGCGATGAAGCGCGACGCGACGCGGAGCGTCGCCTATTTGCGTTCCCACGCAGAGCGTGGGGACGAGGGAAAATTGCCATGTTTTCACCTTCGGATACGACTTTTTATCGGCGTTTCATTCAGAATCACTACGACGGCTTGCCCGGCGCGCTGACGGCGGTGACGGGGCTGCTGACGGGGCATGAGGCGCTGGCCGGCCGGCTCATTCGTCCCGGCGGCTTCGATGTGCGCGGCTGCAAGCGCATTCTCGACGCTGCCTGCGGCAACGGGCGCTATTCGCGATTTCTGCTGCGGCACGCCGACGCCGACGCCCTTATCACCAGCTTCGATCTGTCGCCGCGTATGTTGCAGCGCGCTCGCGCTCGGCTCCGCAATGAGCGAGTCAGCCATGCCGTCGCGGATCTGACCCGGCTGCCTTATGCCGATGCGTCGTTCGATGCCATCGTCTGCGGTTGGGTATTGGAACATCTGCCCGATCCGCGTTCGGGGCTTGGCGAGCTGGCGCGCGTTCTGCAACTCGGCGGTAAACTACTACTCTTATCCACCGAAGACACGCTGACCGGGGCCATGTGCAGCCGGCTGTGGCATTGCCGAACGTACAATCGCGACGAGCTGCGCCGGGTCTGTGGCGAATGTGGGCTGCAATGGGAACGCGAGATGTGGTTTTCCGGCATGCACCGCATGTTGAAACTCGGCGGCATCATTGTTGAGCTGCGCCGCGTCAATGCCGCGACCAAGGCCCCCACCGCGCTGGAAGCGTGAGCGATGCGGTTGTGCATTTTAGCTCGGAAGTCCTTGGTGAGAGTGCGGACCGCGTCGTACAGGGGGGCTAGAGTTTCTGAATAATTCGAACTACCGAGGTTTATGTTCCGCGCACCAGGCGAAGCGGCGGGGAAACAACGGCAACACGCCCCAGAGCCGATGCCAGCCCCGCGTCTCGACCGCGGCGGGACGATGGCAGCGATGACATTTCAGGGGAATCCCTTGCGAATCGAACAAGGTTTCTTCTCGCCGCTTTCTCTCATGCTCGGCGATGGCATCCCAGCTCACGCCGCGCTGTTGTAACTCCCGCTCGATAATGTCCAGCGCTTCCTCTTCCATCTCTTCGCGGTAGATCGTGGCGCGGTCGAGCAAATCCTCCGTGGCCGCCTGGCGGACATTGTCGCGGACACGCTCCAGATTGATACGCATGGCCATTTCCCTCCGTTGCGATGCTCTTTCATTTTGAGGCGATCGCACGGCTTTGGGAACCAAGCGGGCTATTTTTTCGTCTCAAGCGAGGATCGACGCGGTCCCGGTTGGTTCGGTTGACGGGCATTCGGGAGCGTGCGAGAATCCATTTGTAGGGATTCGCATTTCTGGCGAGTGAAAAAGGTCTGAGGGGAGAACGAACGATGCTCCGCGCATTCGTGCGAGGTTGGCAGCTGAGTCGGCTACGGGCGCTACTGGTGGGAGTATTATTCCTGGGTGGGCTGTTCGTCGCGGTGAGCCACCATGAGGCGACTTCTGCCGCTCCTCCCGCGGCCGACGCCAAAGACGCCAAAGCCAAGGGCAAAGCCGTTAATCCCAAAACTCCGCGTGGCAACGAGAGTGCAGCTGCGGTCAAGTGGCCCGAGCCGCTCAAGCTCACCGTCGTGGCCAAAAGCGACGAAGAACTTTCCTCGCTGCGCGAGATGGTTTCCACCATCAACAGGCTTTGCGAAGAGAAGTGGAAGGAAAACAAGATCGTCCCTTCGCGCTATGCCAATAATTACGAGTTCATTCGCCGCGCTTCGCTCGACATCATCGGCCGCATCGCCAAGCCGGAAGAGATCCGCGAGTTCTTGAAAGATCCCGAGGACACGCGCCGCTCGAAATTGATCAACCGACTTTTGGAGAGCGACGAATACCCGCGCCACTGGGCCAATCTGTGGGCCAATTGGCTGCTCAGTCGTTCCGGAGTTTTTGGCCGCGGTCCCTATCACGAATACCTGGCCGCCTGGCTGGAAGATCAGTTTAGCCAAAACAAGCCGTATAGCAGCATCGTCAAGAGCCTCATTACCGCCACCGGCGAGAACAACGATATGGAGAAGGGCGGCGCCGCGGTCAATTTCATCCTGGCCCATGTCGGCGAGAACGTGCCGGGGGCGCATCGCGGCGAGGAAGGCCAGTTCCAAATGGTGCCGTTGACCTCGCGCATCACCCGGCTGTTTTTGGGCACGCAGGTCCAGTGCGCCCAGTGCCACGACCATCCCTTCTACGGCAACCTCAAGCAGGAGCACTTCTGGGGCATCAATGCCTTCCTTCGTCAAGTGGTCCGCGAAGGCCAGCCTCCGCAGGTGGGCCGCATGATGAACTTCGGCAAACTGACGCTCCGGGACGACGAAGACCTCGCGAAGACCGGCCTGGTTTACTACGAGAAACGCAACGGCGTGATCCTGACGGCGCGGCCGGAGTTTCTGCCCAGCGGCGATGAAAAGCACGGCGCTCCGTTGCCGGCCGGCATGCAAGGCATTCAGAGACGCGAAAAGCTGGCCGAATTCATCCTCGATCATCCCCAGTTCCCCAAGGCCATCGTCAACCGCATGTGGGGCGTCTTCTTCGGTCGAGGATTCGTCAACCCCATCGACGATTTCAACGATCAAAACCAGCCCTCGAACCCAGAGTTGCTTGACGAATTGGCCGCGCGTCTCAAGCACTATAACTACGACTTGAAGAAGTTGATCCGTTGGATGTGCAACAGCAACCCCTACAACCTCAGCTGCGTGGCCAATCGCACCAATGACAAACCGGAGAACGAGGCACTGTTTAGCCGCATGAATATGAAGGCCATGAGTCCCGAACAGCTGTTCGAGTCGCTCATGGTGGCTACCAAATCCGAGGCAGCGGAATCAAAGGCGAGCAAGAAAACTTTGAGAGATCAATGGCTCAACACACTCATCAATAATTTCGGCGATGATGAGGGCAACGAGGTCAACTTTAACGGCACCGTCGTCCAAGCGCTGATGATGATGAACGGCAAGGACATCAACGATGCCATCGCGCGGAAGGACAAAGGCGCGGTCGCCCTGGTCATCCGCAAACACACCGAGAAAGCCGCCATTCAAGAGTTGTACTTGACGGCCCTCAATCGCCCGCCGACCGACAAGGAAGTTCGGACGATCTACACGCAGTTCGCTCTGAGCGCGCGCGATCCGCAAGTCCGCGCGATCGATCTCCATTACCCCAACCGCCGCTACGAGGATCTATTCTGGGCGCTGCTCAATAGCAACGAATTCATCCTCAATCATTGAGTCCCACTCGTTTTTCGGTTAGCGACGCTTCGTCGAAGCGTCGCTAACCGAAAAACGAGCGCCTTTCTTATCAGTCCGTCTCGACCGATACGAATGTGAACGCACCTTCTCAACAGAAACCCCATAGAATCAACCGCGGAGTGGGGCCAATAGGGTGCGAACGTCGGGAATATCATGACGGACACGACCAAGAAGATTCTCCGTTTGCTGCAACCGGATCAGCCGTTGGATGTGCGCTGCGCCGCCGCCTTGGTGCTTGGCGAGGTCGGCCGCAAGGATGCCGAGCTGACTCGCGCGCTCTGCAACGCGGTGAAGGACGACGAAGCGAGCCTGCGAATGCAAGCGATCAAGGCGGTGGGCAAGCTGCGCATCGACGCGGCGCTGCCGCACTTGCTGGAACGAATCAAGGAGGGCGGCGAAGAAGCGGAGCAGGCCGCTCAGGAGGCGGCGAAGCTAGGGGCCAAGGGAACGCGCGCTTTACAAGAGCTGATGCCGAAAGTCGCGCCCGGTCTGCGCCGCTACATCGCTTCGGCGCTGGCGGCGGCGGGCACGGCCAGTGCGGAGACAGCCGCCGTCGCCGTGTTGCTTGACCGCGATCCCGGCGTCGTCGAGGCCGCCGGCCGGTCGCTGTTGGCGCAAGTGCCGTCGCTCACGCCGGCTCATCGCAAGGCCCTCGCCGATCAATTGTTGGAACTGACAGGCAACAAAAAGGAGCCGTTAAGTCCATCATCTGAATCGGCCATGATGCGCTTGCTGGCCGCGCTTGATGATCCGCGCGCCGAGGCGGTGTTATGGGAGCGCATTGTGCCGCCACACTCGCTGGAGGTGCGCGCGGCCGCCTTGCAAGCGCTGGGTAAGTGGGCTTCCTCGCCCAGCAAGGAGCAGCTCAAACGGTTGTTCGCCTGCGCCACGGACCGCGATTTTCGCCTGGCGGCGCCGGCGCTGGTGCTGCTCAAGAACCTGCCAGTCGCCGAACGGACAGTGCCGGAGTGGCTAACCCTTTTACAGGCGCCCGACGTGGCGATCCGCAAGCTGGCCCTGGACAAAATCGGCGACCGCGATACGGCCGAGGTGGCCGGCGCTCTTTTGGAGCAGCTTCATCACCCCGACCGATCTCTGCGCGATGGGGCCTTGGCACGGCTGACTCGCCTCAAACAGGGACAGAAAGCACTGACGGCGGCCCTGCTCGAAGCGGAGACTCCCGACAGCGCGTGGATGCTGGCACGGGCGCAAACGCCCTTCACACGTTCTTATCCACCCGAATGGCGCGAAAAAGTTTTCACCCAAGCATGCGAATATCTGGAGTCGGGCGACCGCCGCGCCGACCCCCTGCTTTTTTTGCTGCGCGAGGCCGACCCTGGCGAGCTGCGGCAGCGCCTCGAAGACCGGGCCATCCATTGGCGCAAGAAGAAAGCATATGAAACCTCCCTCTCGTATCTGCGTCTGTTGATCCGCGATCCGGCGAGCGGCTTCCCGATCCGTTGGGAGCTGGCCTGTTGCGGTTTGAAGATTTCCAGTCATGATCTCTCGCCGGAGGCGCGAGCAAGCGATCCCTGTTTGCAGCAATTCTCTACCCTCTGCCAGGGCTATGAGGCGGAACTTTCGGCGGAATTGGAAAAGATTAAATGGCTTGAGCCGGAGGATTTGTATTATTTGGGTTTTCATTTCGCGGAGCAGCTGGGACAGCAAAGACAATTCGGCGGCAAGGTGTTACGCTTGTTGGTGAAGCGTTCGCCGCGGTCGAAGCTGGCCCAGGACGCCAAACGCAAGCTGCGAGGAGCGGGGCTGGAGTAAACGCTTCCTCCAATCGAGCCTGAAGCGTAAGCGAAGGACTTCTCTTCGCTTACGCTTCAGGCTCGGTTCGTGGTTTTTGGTAAACTGTGCAGGCTATGCGGAACGAGGTTAGCCAAGCAAAGCCGGGATAAGCAGAGAACCCTGATCTGGCTGTTCGTCGAGCGGGGCGGCGGCCGAATTCATTGGCTGGGAGACTGGATAACAACTTGCAGGAAGCAACAGGAGTCATTCCGTTCTCTCCCCCATCGAAGTCGCGGTTTCGACCGCGCCCAGTCACCGGGGAGCTTGCAGCCGAGTCAGGGAGGACCACTGGCAATGAGACAGCGATGGCTTCGTAGTCTGGCCCTGTCACTGGGCGTTGTGGTGATGGGGCGCTGCGTGTTACTGGGGGCGGATCCATCGCCTCCGGTCATTCAACCCTATCCGCCGGTGGAAACGCCGGCTCCCCGCGCCGGCCAGATGCCCGCCTCCGCGAGTGCCGGCTCACAAGAGGAATCCGAACCGGCTCCGGCAGCCAGCCTGGATCGCCCCATCGCTCTTCGCGATGAACCTCGCGTGGTCGATCAGAAGATTCAGCCCACCGGTTTGTTCTCCAACAACAGCAGTACCGTCACCGCGTTTAGCCCGGCGGCGAGCTATCCTATCGCCCGGCCCATGCCGGTTGGACCCAACGCCAGCACTCCCTTGCCCATGCCCGCGCCGGTCCTTTCATCGCCGCCGCCTCCGGACGTGCCCTACTCCTGGCGGCAACCACCAACGTCGGCATCCGTGCCGCTCGACTCATCGTCGTCGCCCGTCATTCCGATGCCGACGCCGGTAGGCCCAAGCATGAATTCGACACTCTCTCCAGGGATCGCCCCTGCTCCGGGAGTTATCACCGGCCCGATGGGTAGTCCGCTCGTTGAGGACGGCTGCACGGGCGACGGCTGTTGCACGCCGGGCTGTTGCACACCGGGCTGTTGCGACGGGGCTTGTTGCGATGGGACTTGTTGCGATGGCTGCTGCGGCTGGGGCGGCTGCTGCGGCGGCAACGGCTGCTGCTTCGGCAATCGTTGGTTTGGCTCGGCTGAGTATCTGTTGTGGTTCATCCGTGGTCAAACGCTGCCGCCGCTGTTGACCGGCGGCTCAATTGCCGACAGGGTGCCCGGTGCTCTCGGCCAGCCAGGCACTACCGTCCTGTTTGGCGGCACAACCTACGACAATAACCCCTACTCCGGCACCCGGTTGCGGCTCGGTTACTGGTTCAACGACTGCCACGGTCTGGGGTTGGACGTCGGCGGCTTCTTCCTCGGCGGCAAATCCAACAGCTTCTCGGCCACTTCGATGGGCGTGCCGTTCCTGGCCCGGCCGTTCACCAATGCGGTGACCGGCTTGCCGGACATTGAGGCGGTGGCCGCTCCCACCGGACTGGCCGGCACCTTTACTGCCGTCAGTAACTTCTTCCTCTACGGGGCGGAGGCCAACCTGCGCCGCAATCTGTTCTGCGGCTGCAACTGGTTTATCGACGGCTTCGCCGGCTGGCGCCTGCTCGGCTTGAATGAGTCGCTGTCGATGCGCGAGAACCTGGGCATCTTCAGCTCGACCAACCCCAACCTTCCGACCGGCTCGACCTTCGTCGTCTCCGATCGCTTCGCCACCAGCAACCTGTTCAACGGCGGCCAGGTCGGCGCCGTCGGCGAAGTCCGCTTCGGCCGTTGGAGCGTCGATCTGCGCACCAGCATCGCCCTGGGCGGTACGCAGCAGAACGTGAACATCTCCGGCTCGACCAGCTCGCAAGGACCGGGCATCGTGCCCGTGACCCTGCCGGGCGGCTTGCTGGCGCTGTCCTCGAACATCGGTTCCCACACGCGCAGCATGGTCAGCATGGTCGAAGAAGTCGGCGTCAACCTCGGATACCAGTTCACCAACCACATCCGCGGTTTCGTCGGCTACAATTTCCTGTGGTGGAGCAGCGTGGTTCGACCGGGCGAGCAGATCGACACGGTCGTCAACCCCAACCTGATTCCTCCGGTCACTCCGAACGGGGGACCGTCTCGGCCGGCCTTTAGCTTCCACGGGTCCGATTTCTGGGTGCAAGGCATCACGGCAGGACTCGATATCCGCTGGTGATAACAAGAGTATTTCGACCTCTTAATGCTTAGCCGCGATGGGAAGGACAGCTCCGCAAGCGCTGTCCGTCGCATCGCGGCTAAGCTGCTTTCTCGTTGCTGTCGTCACCATCGCTACACTTCCTGCCTCGCGCGGTCTCGCTGTTTTGCATCTCCTCATTGCGATCGGTCGGCCGCGCCGATGAAAACAAGGCTGATTGAGCCGCGCATCCTTGACTTTGCACCTCCGATCCGTCAGTCCGCGCGACTGGCGAGCGGGGTTGCGTCAGCGCCCCGAGGTAATCTCTCGGGGCGCTAACACGACCCCGCTCGCCAGCGCTGCGGGCTGGCGAAACATATGTTTTTACACCTGGCCAGGAGGGCTTCTTGCCATGTTTGCTTCTTTGATCCGATTCTTTGATCGCTCCAGACGGCGCCCCGCCGCCCAATGGAATAAACAACATCGTGTGGTGCCCAGCCTGGAGGCACTTGAGGAGCGCTGGGTGCCCTCCGCCACGGACAGCACCATGAGCTTGCAGGCGCTGCTCGGCAGCGGCTTCAACAACTTGAGCGCCACCTCCGCCGTCACGCCGTCCAACACCGTCACTCCGGTTAACACCGTCGCGCCGCAGGCCCAGCAGGCGACGGCTGCCTTCACCCCGTTCCGAACCGGCGGCAGCCAGTCCCAGTCGGTCGCTCAGTTCAATCCCTCGATGGGTACTCTTAACAGCGTCCAGATCACACTCAATGGCGTGCTGACCAGCGATGTTAAGGTCGAGAACCTCGACGCCGCGCCCAGCACGGTCAATGCCCAGGTCAACGGCAACCTCTCCCTACAAGGTCCAGGCGGGACGTTGCTATCGGTTACTCCCACGATCGCGGATAACAGCACATCGCTGTCCGCCTTCGACGGCACCCTGGATTACGGCGGCACAAGCGGGCACGATTTCGGCCAGCAATCGGCATCGGCGCAGAAATCGATAAGCCTCACGAACAATTTGTCCGCCTGGGAAGGCTCCGGCAATGTCGCGCTGACCGAGTCGGCCCAATCGTCTTCGACGATCTCCGGCTCCGGCAACGAGCAGGCCAACATCTTGTCGGCAGGTTCAGGCACGGTGACGGTGATCTACAACTATACGCCCAAGCCGCAATCGCCGCCTCCCGCGCCTCCGCCCTCCCCGCCGCCTTCGCCTCCGCCCTCCCCGCCACCCGGCGGTTCTTGCTCGGCGCCCTCCGGGCCGGGCACGATCGAGGGCATTGTCTACCTCGATCCCAGCAAGACCGGTCATTATGCCCAGAGCGATACCGGGGTGAATCACGTGACCGTGACGTTGACGGGCACCACGCTGACGGGACAGCAGGTTCAAGAGACGACCACCACCGGTTCCAACGGCTACTACAGCTTCACCGGCTTGCAATCGGGCGTCTACGCGCTGAGCGACTTGCCAATTCCGTCAACCTACACTGCGGGAGCATCGAATCTCGGCAGCCTTGGCGGAGTTGTGTCCAACGGCGAAATGATCCTGGCGCTGCCGCAAGGCGGCGATGCCATGTGTTACGATTTTGGCCTGGTCCCCACACCGAGTCCTACGCCGGCTTCGCCACCGCCCATCCAATCGCCGCCGCCAGCCGCACCGCCCCCCGGCCCCAGCGCTTCGCCGACGCCCTCGCCGGCGGCAGCGCCGACCCCGCCGGCACCTTCCGATCCGGCGCCCGTCCTTACCAAACGTTCGCTGCTCGGCGACGGTTGGCAATCGTTGGGGTAAGGCAAGCGTTTTATACCAGCCCGAAGCGCAAGCAAGGGTTTTTCCTTCCTTGCGAGCGCCGCGGGCTGGTAATCCGGCTTTGCAATTGCTTCGTATAGGGTCCATGACGTTGCCGCGTCGAATAAGAGAAGTGATGAAGGACCGTGCCGTGCAGGGATGCACCCCGACGTGAGAAGCCTCAGGGAAGAGAGGGTGAGACCATGACCAAGCGAAGTCCGTGGTGGGTCGCAACCCTGGCCTTGCTTTTATCGCCCTTGCTTGGGACCGCCGACGAGGATCCTTGGCGGCCGGTGAACACGATCCCGCCGTCCTCCAGCGATCCCGATTCCCCCCCGGCCGTCAGTCTCGAATGTCCACGCGCGCTGGACAGCGGCGTTCCCGCTCGCGCGGTAAAAGGGCCAGTCCCTTCCAGCGTCTCGCCGGTATCGTTTCAGGAGCCGGCGAGCCAACCGCCTGCCGTTGGGGCGCCCACGGTCATTCCTCCGCCGCCTGATTCGCCGCCGACGATTCACACGGTTCTCCAGGCGCCTGAATCCGTGCCGCCTCCGACCTCCGGCCCGATGCCGCCGCCCCCGCCGCCGGGCGATGCGCCCCTCAATCAAGGCGTGGTCATTGATAAACCCTTGCAACACTCGTTCTGGGACCGCTGTAAAGATTTCTTCAATTGCGGGGGCAGCGATCGCGCCAGCGCCTCCGGCCATTGTTTGTTCCAGAGCGATCACTGCTTCGATTATTTCGCGTCGCCGGTCACAAACCCGTTTTTGTTCGAGGATCCGCGGGCGTTGACCGAGCTGAAACCGCTCTTCATCTACGCCGGCGCTCCCAACACGAACCCGATCTTTAAAGGTGGTAATGCGGAGTACTATGGTTTACAAGCGCGCTTGGCCGTCACCGAGCGGCTATCGTTTACCGTGAACGAATTGGGTTTCATCACGCTGAACCCATTCAATCCCAGCGCCGGTCCGCCCGGCAAATTTAGTGAGAGCACCGGCTTCGCCCAGGTCGAGCTGGGACCGAAATACACTTTCTTGCGTTCGGAGGATTGGAAGACGGTGATGGCCGGCGGTTTGATCTTTCAGATTCCCGCCGGCTCCCCCAAAGTATTTCAAGACACCGGCACCCTCGGCCTCGTGCCGTACTTGTCGGCGGCCAAGAATTTCTGTCTGCCGGCCGGCTGGGGCAGCACCAACTTGATGGGCACGATGGGCTATGACTTCGCCGTGGACAATAAGCGTTCCGAGTTCTTCTACATGAGTTTTCATTGGGACTACAACATCGCCAATACCAACATGTTCTTCCCGTTTTTGGAATTGAACTGGTTCCACTACACGAAGAACGGCACTGCCAACGTCCCCGGTTTCGGCTTTGAGGGTCTGGATTTGGTGAACTTCGGCTCAAACAACGTCGGCAGCCGCGATTTTCTGGCCATCGCTCCCGGCCTTCGTTTCAAGCTCAACGAGCACATCCAGGCCGGCGCCGCCGTCAGTTGGCCGCTACTCAAACAAAAAGAAATCAACGATTATACGCTGACGTTTGATATTATTTTCCGCTATTAGCGATCCCTAACCAGCCCGCAGCGCAAGCAAGGGCAAAGCACCCCTTGCTTGCCCCGCCGTTGTGGCGGGGTCTCCCCGCCGTTGTGGCGGGGTCTCCGGACCCCGCCACGGTCCGCGCCGTTGTGGCGGGGTCTCCGGACCCCGCCACGGTCCGCGACCGAAGGTCTCCGCTCTTGCACAGACGTGGAGACCACGGTCCGCGACCGAAGGTCTCCGCTCTTGCACAGACGTGGAGACCTTCGGTCCGAGACGGTGGCCCGGTCCGGAGACCGGGCCACAACGCGCGACCTTCGGTCCGAGACAGTGGCCCGGTCCGGAGACCGGGCCACAACGTGGAGCTTGCGCTGCGGGCTGGTTAGGGATGGATCGCTTTGAATCGTCGCACACAATCCGTGATGGCTACTTCGGTCGGCAGCCGTTCGATGCTCGACGCTCCGAAGAACCCAACGATGCCGCGTGTGTGTTTGAGGATGTAGGTAGCGTCTTCCGGCTCGGCGATCGGGCCGCCGTGACAGAGCACGAGGACATCGGGATTGACGCTTTTGGCCGCATCGCAAAGCGCCTGCACGCGCTGGGCGGCTTGCTCCAGGGTCAGCGCCGTCCTGGCGCCGATCGTGCCTTTGGTGGTCAGTCCCATATGCGGAATGAGCACATCCGCGCCCGCCTTGGCCATCGCTCGCGCCTCGTCCTCGGTGAACACATAGGGACAGGTCAACAGGCCGATGTCGCGGGCGGCGGCGATCATGTCCACTTCCTTGTCGAAACCCATGCCGGTCTCTTCAAGTCCCTGCCGAAATGTGCCGTCGATCAGTCCGACAGTGGGGAAATTCTGCACGCCGCTGAACCCCGCCGCTTGCACATCGCGGAGGAAGCGTTTCATGATGCGAAACGGATCGGTGCCGCACACGCCGGCCAGCACCGGCGTCCGCTGCACGATGGGCAGCACTTCGCGGGCCATGTCCATGACGATCTGATTGGCGTCGCCATAGGGCATCATGCCGCTGAGACTGCCGCGTCCCGCCATGCGAAAGCGGCCGGAGTTGTAGATGATAATCAGGTCGATGCCGCCGGCCTCGGCGCACTTGGCCGACAAGCCGGTGCCAGCCCCGCCGCCGATGATCGGCTTTCCCGCCGCCACCTGGCCGCGAAGATGCTGCAAACCTTCGTCCCGGCTGAAAATGCTCATGGTCCGTCCCCTCGGATCGTGCCTCTGTTATCTCCGAATGGGCGGTTTCCGGATCGGCATGGGGCTTGGCGGCCTCTTCGCCGGTAGGCCCGGTTGATTGCGGGTTGCCGCCGCGATGCCCAGCTGGTTGCCCTCGCTGCGGCGGACGATGCTCTGATCGTTCACCAACACGCGCACGCCGGATTCGCCGATTTCCACCTCACTGCTAACGGTGAGATGGACGAGGGTAAGGAACCCCTTCTCGACATCGAAATGGGCCTGGCCGCGCGCCTTGCCGAGCGCGATACCGGCGCGGGGACCACGCCCCTTGACCACGCCGGAAAGAGCAATGTGCGCTTCGCTGCCGCCAGGCGTGGTGTGAACTCCTTCATAAGTGCAGGTGACGAAAATGTCCTGAAGCTGGCGCTTGCCCCGAGCCAGGACAAACATGGGCATTTGCGCCGGCCAAGTCTCCATCGGCTGCACCGTGCGATTGGGCAACGGCAATGTCGTCGCTTCGTAGGTATTGCACACCGTTTCGTACATGTTCTCGACGGTGTCGCGATAGGTTTCGGCAACGACGCGGAAATCGCGCTTGCCGCGCTCCTTGCAAGCGTTGACGGCATCCACCAAGAAAGTCGGCGAGAACTGCTTTAAGGCCGCGAGGGCGGGCTGCGGCGCCTGGAGTTTTTTGTCGCCGCTCTCGCGCGTGAACGGACAATCGGCCAGCGTCAGGCGGATAAAAGTGCCGATGCCGCGTTGGTCGGGGCTGAGCGATTCCAGCACTTTGCCATTCATTTTCTCGCGGAAAGGCGTCTTGTTTTTGCTTTGATAAACGCTGATAGAAACGTCGCTGTCCAGCTGGAGAGTGCGGTCGACTGCCGCGCGAGGAGGTTTGAACTGAAGCAGTACCGGCTTGCGTTCGAGAACGACCTGGGCATCGGCAGGGACGGGAATTGCCTTGGCCCGGTCGCTTTGGCCTGAAACCTTGACGAGGATCGGCTGGAGCCAGCAGGCTTGGCCAGTTTTGGCGGATGGAAGCGGAACATCCAGGCAATAGGCGCCGTCGCGGAAAACGGCATCGTGCGTGGTGCGCGGCCCCTCGCCGGGAGTGCCCGTCCCCACGTCGAGCTTCAGCTGGCGAATCCGCCGCAGAGGATCCAGACAAGTCAATTTCACCGGCAGCAACACTTGATCGCCGCTCTGGTAAGCGGCGCCCAGCTCGCTGGCGGAGAAACTGCCGTCGAGCACTTTCAGGACCAAATCGCCCGGGATGGCGAAATTGAGCTGCGTGCCGCGAATGCCAGACACCGCGACCCCGATCACCACGCCTCGGGCATCGGTCACGGGGCCGCCGGAATTGCCGTGGGTCATGCCGCCGTTGACCTGTACCTCGCTCAAAGCGCCGGTTTTATCGCGGCGCAGCGATGATACCGAAGACTCGCTGACCGTGATGTTCTTACCCAGCTGAGCGCCCAAGGGAAAGCCGAAAATGTAGACTTTTTGTATCTCGGTTAGTTTCTCGGCGGAATCCACGGCCAAGGGAGGCGGCAAAGGTCCGATGTCGTCTGGGAGACGTACCACCGCCAAGTCGTTGCTCCGGTCCACGCCCAGGACGGTCGCGGTCGTCTTCTTCTCATCCCGCTCTCCGCTGTGCAGGACGACTTCAACGCGCGTCGGCGGAACGCTGTCGCTCCGCAACATGCCCAGGACGTGGGCGTTGGTGACGACGATTCCCGGTGCGGAGCACAAGAAACCGCTGCCTTCGGCGGCATCGCCGTTGGGCAGATTGACGCGGAGATAGACGGTCGCTTGCTTGACTTTGCGAAGCGCGGCGGGATCGAGCTGGGCCGGCACCGGACCTTCGGAGACCTTGGCAAGCGGTTCGATGGGAGGCAATTGGACGGCAGGCTCTGGCCGTGCTTCGTTTGGTTTCTCGATTGCCTTGGCACTGATTTCAACCTTCTGATTTCGTTCTTCCTGGCGAGCGCGATCCTCAACCTTCTGATTTCGTTCTTCCGGGTGAGCGCGATCTTCAACCTTCTGACTTCGTTCTTCCTGGCGAGCGCGATCCGCCATCAAGTAGAGAAGTCCCCCACCCAGACCCATGCACAGAACCAGGCTGCCGCAACCCGCGGCCACACCGGCGATGAGCCAAGTGCGGGTTTTATTTTGTTTCGGCTGGTCGTCTTTCACCTGGCGCGGCGAGGCGGCGTCGCGCCGTGCGGGAAGCTTCTTCTCCGCCTGAGGTTTCACGTTCGTCGTCGCCGTCGCCGGTTTATTCGGGGTCTTGACCTTGGGAACATCGCTCGGTGGAATCACCCGAGACGCGGGAGGGACTACTGGGGCCGCCGCCTTCGGCACTTTTAGAACAGCGGCACATTTTGGACAGCGAACTTGTTTCCCTTGGTGTTCCTCAGCAACGGCCAACTTCATTCGGCATTTGGGGCACTGAAAGGGCAGAGGCATGGCTGTGCTCTCTTGAAGCGACTCTTGGATAAGAAATCCGCACGGTTGTTTTCTCCTTGTGTTTGAGATTAACGCGACGGGACGGACGATGCAAGCGTCGGCAACTCGGAAATGGATTCGAGGCATCCGGAGAGCGACGGTTCGCCCGAGGATTTTGACGGTTGAGCGAATCGGCGCGGATCACGGCGTTGCCCGCCAGAAGCACACATCGCCCCGGCCGTTCTGGCGTTCGCCGCCGGCAGCGAGGATTTGACCGTCCGCTGAAAATGCCACGGTATGAAGGAGGGGAGCATTGCATCTCAAGGCCATCAACTCGCGCCCGGTAGCGATGTGCCATAGCCGAACCGTCCCATCCCAACCGGCCGAGGCTAGCGTTCGACCGTTCGGATGAAATACCAGCGAGTTCACGCGGCCGAGATGTCCGCGAAGTGTTTTCATCTCTCGGCCATTGGAGGTCTCCCATAAGCGAATTTCCCAGTTGTCGGTGCCGCCGGCGAGTAGTTTGCCATCGGGTGAGAAGGCGACGCTGCGCACTCTGCCGGTGCAGCCTCGAAACTCCTGTCTTAAAACCGGCGTCGTGTCCACGCTCCAGAGTTCGATGACATTGCCGTTATTTACAGCGAACTCCGTACCGTCGGGCGAGAAGGACAGACACGAGACGTCTTCACGCTCACCGGAGAGCGCGGCGAATTCCTTGCCGGCTGGCACCTGCCACAGTTTGACCTCGCCGTCCTCGCTCGCCGCAGCGAGATATCGACCATCTGAGGAAAAAGTCATGGCGCGCATCTGGTCGCGGTCGAATTTGGGATTAATGGGAACGCCCAGGTTCACGGCTTGCTCCAGCAACGGAGAATAATGGCTGGAATGCCGGCTGACAAATAGGTGGCGGCGTCGCTGGCCTGTCGTGAGATCCCACAAGGTGACAGTTCCGTCATCGGCCCCCGTGGCCAGGCTTCGGCCATCCGGAGAAACGGCCACGAAGGGTTGGCCAACAAGGGTAGGAATATCGGAAATTAGCTGCCTCGATTGTCCGTTCGGCAGCGTCCAGAAGCGCACGAGATCGGAAACCGTGTTACTGGTCCACCGGTCGTACACGATGCCTGGAAATGGGAACGTTCGGATCGTTCGGCCGCCTCCGCCTCGGCTGCCTGTGACGAGGAATTCGCTGTCTGGGCTGAAAGCGAGCGAATGAACGGCATAGGGAAGTTCGTTAGGAGTCGTGAAAATGTGATGACGTGTCAGGTCCCACCATTGCAATGATCCACCCTGGTGGTTGAGCACCAGCCTGGAGCCGTCCGGAGACAAGGCCACCTGGTGGATCCCGGTATCCTGGTTGAGATGAAACTGCTTTTTTCGAGTATGGATGTTGAAGGCTTGAATTGCCCCCAAGTCGGAGACGATCAATAGTCTCGCGCTCGGAGAATTCGCCATGAATCGGGACCGCTCCGTAAAACTCGCCGGAGCGGACGGTCCCTTCCCGGTCAAATCGCGACGGCTAACACCCATCGATTCTCCGTTAACGAGCAATGCCTTCCCCTCGTCAATGAAGGCCATGCCCAACACCTCGTCATCCTGTGGGAACTGGCGTTGCAATTGAAAATCAGGGATGCTCCAGAGTTGAATTTTTTTGTCGTTGCTTGCCGTGGCAAGCACATCGTCCTCGGGGTGAAACGCCAGCGCCGTAATTGGGCCTTTGTGAGCCTCGCGAACGGTTCGCAATCGTCCGCTTGGCATATCCCACAGGGCGACGCGGTGATCGGCGCCGCCGGTCGCCAACCATTTGCCATCACGCGAGTAGGCCAAGCACATTACGGAATCTTGATGGCCGAGGAGTTGAAGCATGGGCTGGCCGCTGCTGGTTTCCCAGACGTGGACGCGATGATCGCTGCACGCGGCGGCCAGGAATTTGCTCTCCGGGGAAAAAGCCAGGTCTTGACATTCGCCGTGCCAACCGTGCAAGGTTCGCCTCAGTCGCCGCGTGGTCGAATCAAGGAGGCGCACCGTATGATCGAGTCCTGCGGCCGCCAGCCATTTACCATCGGGGGAGAAGGCAATCGGACCCGCCGGATCCACGGCGAACTGGAGGGTGCCTGCTTCTTCTGCAACCGTCGTGGGCCACAGACCGAGAACGCCGTCGCTTCCGCCCGAGGCAAAAAATCGACCATGCGGAGCAAACGCTACACTACGGAAGGGGTGATTTCGCACTCGGAACACGGCGAGCGGACGTTGGGCGACCGTGTCCCAGCTGCGAATCGCGCCGTCCTCGCTGGCAGATATCAGAGTGCGATCGTCCGGAGAAAAGGCCAAGGAATTCACCGTGCCGGTGTGTCCTGCAAGTTCGCCCACACGCTCGCGCGTCACTGCATCCCATAACGTCACGACGCCTTCGCTGCCTGCGGCGGCAAGGAGGGGCGACTTGCTCGCAAATGCCAGCGCATGAACCGAATGCCTGGCTCGCAAACGACTGAGTTCGCTTCCGGTCGCCACATCCTCCAATTTGATCCGCCCATCCCCATAGCCGAGTGCTACCGAGCGTCCATCGGGCGCGAAGGCCAGGGAAAGCACGCGATCCGCGCCGGAAGACCAGATGTGGCGAACTCGTCTGGTTTTCAAATCCCAAAGTTGTGCTTCGGTTCCTTTTTTCCACAAGAACGCCAGCAACTCACCGTTGGGAGAGAAGTCGAGACGATCAACGGGGGTCGCTCCCTCTATCAAAACAGCTAGCTGCCGCAGTTCGGCCACGTCCCATAGCCGTACACTGTGATCGTGACCGGCGCTGGCCAAAACCTTGCCGTCGGGGGAAAACGCTATCGCATTAACCCCACCTCGATGACCAACCAAACCACCCCGTGGCTCACCCGTATCGGCCTCCCAGAATCGAATCGTTTGATCCTCGCCACAGGAAGCCAGTAATTTTCCGTTCGGATGGAAACGAACGCCATTCACCGCAGCCGTGTTTCCCAGCACGAGACGAGGTTTGTAATCGCACCAGCGGCGGAGAAAGTGCCATTCGAAGTCGTGCGGGTCGTCTTCGCCCTCGACGCCCCCCTGGCGTGTCGTCATGAAATCGTAACATTGGCTGATTTCGCCACGTTGCCAGAGCTGCGCGGCTTGCCGGATGTCATCGACGTAACGATTTAGCCGCAGATCGAGTTGCAGTTCGCGTTCTCGATTTTGTCGTTCGGCCTGTAACTCGTGGGTACGCTGAGCAAGTGCCTGTCCCAGATAGGCGGTGAACTTCACCCAGGCGCCGACGGCTAAGACGACGCCGAGCAAGATGACGGCCAGAAGCCCCGCAGTGGCCGGGTGACGCCGCGCCCACTTGATGCCGTGTTCCCAGAGGGGGATTGGCCGCGCTCGGATTGGCTCCCCCTTCAAGAAGCGCTCCAAATCTTCAGCCAGTTCGAGGGCACTACGGTAACGCGCCTCGGGTAGCTTTCGCAGACATTTATGGCAAATCGTCTCCACATCGCGCGGCAACTTCCGAACGAGACGACGGAGCGACATCGGCTCCGCGGACTGCACTTGTTGCAGCACATCCCACATGGTCACGCCGCGAAACGGAACCTGTCCTGCAAGTAGTTCGTAGAAGATGACGCCGAGGGCATGAATGTCCGCGGCTGGGCCAATCGTTTTGCTCCTTCCGGACGCCTGCTCTGGCGACATGTAGGCGGGCGTGCCGAAGACGGCGCCGCTCTGCGTCCGTATGGACTCGGCGTCGAGGTGTTTGGCCAGGCCGAAATCACTAATCTTGGGCGTTCCATCTTGAGTTAGCAGAATGTTAGACGGCTTCAAGTCGCGGTGAACGACTTTGGCCTCATGCGCGGCGTGGACGGCCCGCGCCAAGATCGTCGTCAACTTCGCCGCCTCGGCCACAGGCATCTGTTGCCGCGCCGCACGCTCGGCGAGTGTGCCTCCTTCGACGAACTCCAGAGCAAAGAACGGCTCTCCTTGATGCTCCCCGACCTCGTGGATTTGCACGATGTTGGGATGTTTTAAGCGGGCCAGCGCCCGGACCTCGACCTGGAAACGCTGCCGATCCTCGACGCTGGCATTTTCGGCGTGTCGGATCATCTTGAGGGCGACGACACGATCCAAGCCCAGCTGCCGGGCCTTATACACCACGCCCATCGCTCCGCGCCCCAGTTCTTTCTCGATTTCATAACCTGGGATGCGCGGGAGTTCGGCGCGCGTCGTCACGGTTGCATGGTTCGCGCGCGTGTCCAGCGTCGCGGGGATACCGGGTCGGTCATCCGACGCCAGGGTATGTCGCTCATCGATCAATTCTTGGGCCAATTCGGGGAAGCGTTGCCGATATTCCTGGAAGGACAGCTCTGGCTCGATGCGCGCTCGAATCCGCCACTCGGTTCGCAGGAAAGCGATAATAGCCAGCCGTTCGTCTGCAAGCTCGGGATAGCGCGTCAGATATTCCTCGACTCGCGCCGCCTCACCGGCCTTGAGCCGGCACTCGAGTTCGGACTGAATCAATTGTCTCAGGAGCGTCGGCCGATCGCTTCCGCCTCGTAGGTAATCATCGATGCTCGGCCGCTGCCCCCCCTGCCAAGCCTGCTCAAATTCTTCGACGAGCCGCTCGATCTGGGTCCAACCCGTGCTATCCACATCGTCAAAGGAATCGTTGGTTGACGACATGACGGCGGTCCCTAAAAGCATCGAGAATTACGGGCTGCCCGCACGGCTCTAGCAGACCTGGAGACGTTCCAGGCGTTTCCGCACCCGTTCCAGGACGCGCTGAACCTTTCGCTCCGTGCAGACTAGCCCCGCGCTGATTTCTTGAACTGAATGTCCCTGTAAGCGCGACAGCACCATCTGACGTACCAAGGCGAGCAAGTGCCGATCGGCTAAGACAATGAGCCCGGCCTTCGCGCACTTGGCCGACAAGCCGGTGCCAGCCCCGCCGCCGATGATCGGCTTTCCCGCGCCCACCTAGGCGCGAAGACGTTGTAAACGCTCATCCTGGCTGAACATGCACATGATCCGTCTGTTTTCCAATTTCCTCACGAAAAGGAGTGGATCTCTCTTCAAA
This sequence comes from Gemmataceae bacterium, assembly GCA_035653735.1. GTDB lineage: Bacteria > Planctomycetota > Planctomycetia > Gemmatales > Gemmataceae > JAJPHU01. Next base: position 67,795 of record DASRBG010000039.1, on the reverse strand, counting down.
TTGTCACATACGTGCGCGGCAGAGCGGCGACCCGCCGTGGCTGGTGTTAAGCCGGTCGATCATCGCTTGGTGATCGGCGAACCGCTGAATACTGATACCATCGTCTCGCAACTCCACGAGCACGGTAGCGGCACACGCCACATTTCGGCTGCGATTGCTGCCGGTCATGTCACGGATCATCAGCGACCGAGACGGAAGAATCAGAGGTAAGGACCTCACACGCTGGGCTTCGAGGTCCGAACAGCACTGCTTGGTCATTTGCGTACAGATCGGAACGACCTTGGCCCGACCCAACGCGGCCATGACTTCCGGTCGTGGGTGCTTGTGCTGGTTGCTGGTCCCCACGGAGACGATCCCGTACCCCGCATTGATTGCCTGCGAGTAGAGCCAGTCGAGTTCTGCCCGGACACGACTCTCAAAAGCTGACTTGGACTCCCCGCTTTGCTGCCGCAGCCAGACCCCCCCTGCGTGGTGTGGCACCACTAGTACCTCGCACTTGAAAGGATGTTTCCGTCGTAGCATGATGTCCTGCCATTCGCCGATGGTCGAGTCGCCCGCGAATAGGATCTGCTGTTTACCTCGTTTGAGAATAAGGACAGCGCTAGTGAAGTTTGGGTTTCGGTCATCAATGGCGCAAAAGTTCGTAACGCAATCCGGAGCGATCAACGACAGAAGGATGCGCTCATCCCGGTAGATTTGGCGAGGCTTATCTTCCCGCACCAAGAGGTAGATCTGTCGGCGATCCAGCCGTCCAGCCCGGAGTTCCTCCAGCACCCGTTGCCAGAATAATGACTCGGGCCGGCGAACGTCATCGAGCATCCAGATTTCATCGATCCGCCCCTGGAAGGCGGTTAGCACCGCTGCGGCGCCACGCGAGTGGTCATCATGGCTATGAGAGATAATCAGCCGCGTGAGAGTTTCAATCTGAAATCGCCTGAGGAGAGCGAGTACGGTTTTTGCCTTGGCTCCCCCACAATCGATCCCGATGGCTCGGCGGTCGCCCAGCAGGATAACGTTACTGGTGCCTTGTCCCACATCTACAAAGCAGACTTCCAAAGTGCCCCCAATTATCTTACTCGAACTCATCCCATTCTACCGCCGGGGCTTGCGTCGTCGTCGCTGCCGACGACCACACCTTCTCATCTGCGTTGGTTGGACGGAGCGGCGGCAAGCGGCGCACGACTATTGTCCGGATCAGGCGTCCCGTGACTGCATGTCGTTCCACCTCAGCCTCGAAACGGTCCCCTTCGTGCAGAGCGGCGAACTCAGGCGGCATCTGCATCAAGTCTACGCGCTCCCGCCGCCCATCTTCCCAACGGATGCGGTCGGGGATCGGACGGCGGCGAGTCAGCCAGCCGATTTGCCTTACGATGTAGGGCGTCTCCCTCCGGTAAGCCGGGACATCTACCAGCTGTTCGATTCTCTCCCACATCCCTTTCTCGTCTGTCTCCATCTCCCAAGGTCTTTTGGCAAGGAGAGTCTGAAACAGGACGTGGAACTGACCAGCCCAGTGCTGCCACGCCTCGTCCCATGTGCCTCCAGACCCGATGATGGACAGCCATAATGGCGTTACGCTCAGACGTCCAGTCTCTCCGTCGATCCGGGGATAGAATGTGGCCAACAGCGGTGTGCGAAGCTGGTACTTAGCCCTACCGATGTGGAAAGCTGTTATTACTCGGCGCAGCACATCAAATAGGTCACCGGGTCCGCCCGACCACGATGCGGTATTCGACGACCCTGCGAATAGCGGGTCAAGCGGCCGGATGAATGCAGGAGTACCAACAGCTTGAAGTAGCATGGTCAGATATCCAGGTCAAGAGACCGGCTCGAACATGGCCCATGCCTGTGGCGTGAAACTCTTCTTGAAGCAGTCGAGCAGTCGTTCATGCGCCTGATCGAGTCGGGGGCCGAGAACATCCTGAGCGAAACTCAGCTCCTCGAAGGCCACCAGCCGCCAATCCATGCGGAATTGCCCCGTCGGGCCTTCAGGGTCTAGCTGTTCGTTCCAGAGCCGCACTTCTAGTATATCCCTCGAACCCGGAGGTCGCGTAGCATATTGTACGAGAAAGTTTAACGTCGGGCCGAAGACTTCTTCGGGCAAGTCGTAGCCAAGTGTGAAGTAATCCTTCAATTCGATCCGGCTCTGTTGGAACGGTATCCTTACGAGGTCGACGTACTGCATGGCGAGTTGGAGCAACCGCGTTGGGCGAAAAAAATTGACATAGGCCCTCAGCTTGGACAGGGCTTCTCGCTTTAGGGCATCAAAGCCCTCATAACCCTTCGCGTCAGTCCGCACGAAGTTGCAGACCAAGGAATCCTGGGACAGCTGGAGATAGCGTCCCCGATCCGCCTGGAATGCCCGCATTCCTGCCAGATCAACCCGTTCATCTACGACCCGAGGCTTTTGCTTGCTCTCTACTTTTGCAATCTGAAACTGGTGATGGACCATCACCTCCCGTTCGGGATAATCATTTTGAAATTGATCGAAGAAAGCAGAAGCCAGAGGCCATCCCCACTCGGGACGATCTGTCGCGTGGTCAAACCGAAACTCGATCCAGGCCTGAATGATCGGCGGTTTGCCCAATTTCATCGCACACTCCCACTAGGCCATGCCAACCCGCGTCAAAGATCCTCACGAAGCGTTTTTCGCGTGCCGTCATACCAACTGGAGCGAGCGGCCTACCTGCCAGCGATTCTCGGTGCGGATCACCTCGTGATACAGCGTATCGCGCTCCACCGGGATGCGGCCGGCTTCCTCAATGAGTCGGCGAATCTCGGCCACGCTTAGCTCCTGCGGTGAATCCGAGCCGGCGTCGTGGTAAATCTTCTCGTGGACCACCGTGCCGTCCAGGTCGTCGGCGCCGAAGCTCTGGGACACTTGCGCGGTCTTGATGCCCAGCATCACCCAGTACGCCTTGATGTGCGGGAAATTGTCAAGCATCAACCGGCTGACCGCCATCGTTTTGAGGTCCATTAGACCGCTCGGCTTGGTGAGGTGAGCCAGGCCCGTGTTGTCCGGATGGAAGGCCAACGGGATGAACGTCTGAAAACCGCCGGTCTCGTCCTGCAGCTCGCGCAGTCGGCAAAGATGATCGACGCGATGATGCGTCTGTTCGATATGGCCGTAGAGCATGGTGGCGTTGGAGCGCAGACCGAGTTGGTGTGCCTCGCGGTGGATGCGAAGCCAAGCGCCGGCGTCGGCCTTGTGTTCGCAGATTTTGTCGCGTACTTCTGGATGGAAAATCTCCGCGCCGCCGCCGGGCAAACTGCCAAGTCCGGCTTCCTGGAACTCCGCCAGCAAGTCGCGAGTCGGCCGGCCCGTCAGCCGCGCGAACCAATCCCACTCCACCGCCGTGTACGCTTTCAAGTGCAGCCGCGGATGCGCCCGGTGGATGATGCGCACGACATTCAGATACCACTCGTAAGGCAGTTGATGGTGCAGACCGCCGACGATGTGCAACTCCGTTGCGCCGCGCCGCTCGGCTTCGGCGGCGCGTTCGAGAATCTGCTCATCGGACATCACGTAGCCTTTGGGACTCTTCAAGTCCGCCCGGAACGCGCAGAAGGTGCAGCGATATACGCACACGTTCGTCGGGTTGAGGTGCGTGTTGACGTTGTAATACGTGAAGCGTCCATTCATGCGTTCGCGGACGAGATTCGCCAGCTCGCCAAGGGTGAAGAGATCGACGCGGTCGTAGAGAAACACGCCGTCGTCAAAGGATAGACGTTCTCCTGCTTCGACTTTTGCACGAATGGCGGCCAGCTGTTGATCCACATTGCGTTGGCTCATGATTTTTCCTGTCCCAAAAGAACGTCGGCACGCGGCCTTTGCCGACATGCTACGAGCGCTGTGGCCATTTTTCCAGTTCTCTGTTGAGCCGTTCTCCCGCGCGTCGCAGCTAATCAAAGACCCTTCTTCCAGTTAACCGTTCAGTTCAGGAGTATTTAACACCATCCACAAAGATGTCGCATTCGGTCTCCTCGTTACAATTTTCGAGCTATATTTGTCCAGACCGTGGCATCGGACCGAGAGGCCGCGGCGGCAGCAGAACCATAGCGGAGAACCGGGAACATGGCCAGACCTCTCCCCCTCTCAGACACGATCCGAAGCCGGACAAATGGAAGTCACGCCGGTCGTCCGGGCACAACTGGACCCATTCATTTGCATCCCGATCCCGTGGAAGAGGCCCAAGGACCAATCGATTGTCTGGAAATGCTGGACGAGGAGCGAACGCGGTATAGCGAGCCGCAGGCGAAGCCGTCCGCCGCCGAGTTCGCCGAACTGGAGCATGTGCGTGCGGAGAATGTCCAACTCCGTGCTCTCTGTCAAGAGTTGGAACAGGCGCTGCAAGAAGCGGCCCAGCAGATTCGGCCCGACCTGGAACAGCAGGTCCATGACTACGAAGCGGTCGTGGAAGAAAAGAACGACATGATTCGCCAGCTGCACCAACAAATCCAGGAGTTGCAGGCCGCCTTGGAGGAAGCCGAGGCGCGTACCGGCCAGCCCGCCTCAGCTCCTCTTCCCGTTCATCAAGGCGAGACGCCCTCCGAAGCGGAATTGCTTGCCCTGAGTGAGGAACTCGAACGCGAACGCCGCCAGCTGCAAGAAGACGAACAGTCGCTCATGGAACAGATGCGCGAGATGGAAGTCAGCATGGCCCGCGAACGCGCCGAGATGGCCCGTCAGCGCAACGATTTGCAGCGCCTCCAGGGTGAAATCCGCCACGAGCTGGAGCGCCTGGAACGCGACGGCGGTGTCCAGAGCAAGATCGATAGCCTACGCAGCAAGCTCCATGATGTTACCGCTCGCCGCGGCGCAGCCCCGATGCCGTCAGCGAACAAATCTGCTCCGCCCCCGCCACAGGCCGACGCACCACGCAAGGAAGGTCTGATGGGTTTGGGACGATTCTTCAAACGAGGCAACGATTGATAGCGAACGGCCGGCGTGAGCCGGCTGGTTTGAAGTTCAACCAGCCGGCTCACGCCGGCCGTTCGCTCATTCCTGTGCTTTCCGTAGCCGGTATTCTTCTTCCAGCTGTCCAGTAAACTCCGGCAAGCGCTCCATTAAGCGCCGAGGCGAACGCGGCGGACGCGCGGCGAGGGCGTACACCGTCAAGAGCGGCAGGGCCACGGTCGAATCGAGATAACACGTCACGGTGTCGGGCAGCTGTTGGGGATCGACCTTGCCCCAGGTCATCGCTTCTTGCGGGGTGGCGCCGCTGAGTCCGCCGGTGTCGGGGCGGGCGTCGGTGATTTGCAAGAAATAATCGTGACCGCTCTCCGGCAGGCCGAGCACTTCCTGGATCTGCGGCTCCGTCTGGAGCATGAAGTTTTTCGGCGAGCCGCCGCCAAGGATAAGCACGCCGCTGCGACCGCGTTTCTTGGCATCGTAGACGATCGCCGCGCTTTGGTTCACATCGCGCAAAGGATCAATACGCAAGGCACAACCTTCCATTTGCAGAGCAGCCAAGTTCATGCCGATGGAGCTATCGCCCGGCGACGAGGTGAAGATCGGTACGCCATAGCGATAGGCGGCGGCCAAGAGACTGCGGCCTTTGTGCCCGGTCTCGTCCTCGCGCGCCGCCAGGTACCTTCCGACCAGATAATGAAACTCGGCCGTGCCGAACGTGTGCTGAAACGCTTCGCCGCGGCACAGCGTCCGATAGAAGTGATCCGTGCCGAGCAAGTTCTCGTAATCGAAAACGATGTCGTAAATGCGGATGACTTGATGCTCGCGCAGCTGCAAGTCATCCAGTCCAGGCCGTGCTTGGTGCAGGTCCATGTCCAGGGCGAAATGCGTATCGTGATAGAGATTCGCCCCGGTGCTTACGATCCAGTCGATGAACCCGGCTTCGATGAGCGGCACCAGGCAGGAAATGCCCAGGCCGGCCGGCGTCAAAGCGCCGCTGAGCGACAGACCGACGAGGGCATCGTCGGCGAGCATTTTCGTGGCGTACAGCCGGCACGCCTCGCGCAGCCGGCCAGCGTTGTACGACAGGAACACCTCATCGAGCAGGCGCGGCAGCGGCGTCTGCCCGGTCAGTTTCGGCGGATCAATTCGCCGATGGCTGATTTTGTGTAAATACGTTTGTGCATGGTCCGTTGGCTTTGTCATGCGGTCAAGCTAGCTCCGCGCGCGGCGAGCGTCAACCAGCTCTCAACTCGTCGATTCCGATTTTTCCGAAATTTTCGCGCTCCTGGGCGGTCGAATCGGCTCTAATAGATATAGAAGCGCCGGCAGGAGGGCCGGCTTGCGGGGAGGAGTTTCGGTTGGCCGCGTAGGGTGCGAATCGTCTATACTACGGCCACGGCTCCGAAAGTCTCAATCGTTCCAGGAGTCTTCCCATGCGCTCGCTCTGTTCGGGTATTATTTCTTTGGCCACACTCCTGTTCGTCCTGGCTCCCATTGCTAGGGCGGCAGAGCGATCCGGCGGTTTGCTGGATGAAGAGGCGTTGGCCAAAATCATCGATCATCACCTTGAAGTGCGTCTGGCGGAGAAAGGCGTGCCGCCGGCGCCCCTTACGGAAGATGCCGAGTTCCTTCGCCGCGTCTATCTCGATCTGGCCGGCTGCATTCCCTCCATCATCGATGTCCGCGATTTCCTCGATGACACGCGGCCCAACAAGCGGCGCATCTGGGTGGATATGATCCTCGACGGCAAGAAACCGAGCCGTAAACCCGACGCCTTCGCGCAACATTTCGCGAATGTCTATCGGGCCTGGATTTTGGCGCGGGTCAATAACGAGCAAGGAGCCATTCTCGCTCCGACGTTGGAGACATGGCTGCGCGATCGCTTCAAAACGAACGCGCCCTACGATCACCTGGTCCGCGAGCTGATAACACCTTCGCCCTCCGATAATAACAACAACATTTTTTTCCAGATCAACGAGAACAAGCCGGAGAACCTGGCGGCCAGCGCCTCGCGGCTGTTTCTGGGCATCAAGCTGGAGTGCGCCCAGTGCCACGACGACCGTTCCGGCGGCAATTGGTCGCAGGAGCAGTTCTGGTCCTTCGCCGCCTTTTTCTCCGGCAACGAGATGAGCGGCCCGCAGCGCGAGCCAGGGAAAGCCATTGCCATCCCCGGCAAGAAAAAGACCGTCCGCGCTCGCTTCCTCGATGATTCGGAACCAAGCTGGAAAAAGAACGATAATCCGCGCACCGTCCTTGCCGATTGGCTCATCAATGGCAGAAATCCCTATTTTGCTCGCGCCGCCGTCAATCGACTGTGGGCGTATTTCTTCGGCGCCGGCCTGACCGATCCGATCGATGAACAGGGCGAGCACAATCCGCCGAGCCATCCGGAATTGCTCGACGAGCTGGCCCAGCGATTCGTAGACCACAATTTCGACCTGAAATATCTGGTTCGTGCTCTCGTCGCCACGCAGGCATACCAGCGGAGCAGCGTTTCTTCTCATCCCGGCCAAGATGATCCGCGCCTGTTCGCGCGCATGGTCATTCGCGGTCTCAGTGCCGAGCAGTTGTTCGACAGTCTCGCCGAGGCGACCGAATTTCAGGACAACAGCCCCGCCATAACGAATCGCTTCGTGGATCCGGAGAGCCTAACGCCGCGGCAAAAATTCCTGGCCCGCTTCGCTCATCAGGACAAGCCGACGGAGGCGCCCACGTCGATTTTGCAAGCACTCTATCTGATGAACAACTCCTTCGTGGCCGAGCGAACGAGCCTGGAGCAGAACAAAACGCTTGCCACCATTGCCGACGCGGCCAGGACCGACACATCCCGCCGCATCGAGACGCTGTTTTTGGTGGTGTTATCACGCAAGCCGGCGGCGGGAGAGCTGAAGCGATTCGTCGCCTATGTCGATCGCGGTGGTCCAACCGGCGATCACCGCAAAGCGTTGGCTGATGTGTTTTGGGCCTTGCTCAATAGCGCCGAGTTTCGGTTGAATCATTGAAGATTTGATACCAGCCCGCAGCGCCAGCAAGGGTGGCCCTTGCTGGCGCTGCGGGCTGGCAAGTGAGCTTCTGCGCGCGGCGGTGTGCGATATGTCCCTCATGCGATAGCATGAAAGGGATCGCCCGCGCGAGAGAACACTATGCGACAACTCGCCACCCTGCCCAGCGCCGACGAGGCTCGCGCTCTGGCTGACTATCTGTTGACGCTCAAGATCGACACGCAGCTGGAGAAAGAGCCGGACGGCTGGGCCATCTGGATTCGCGATGAAGACCACCTTCCGCGCGCCCGGCAGGAGTTGGAAGAGTACCAACGCAATCCCTCCGATCCTCGCTACGCGGCCGCGGTCCAGACCGCAAGCAGTCTGCGCCAGCGCAAACAGCAAGAAGACGCCGCTTATTTCCGCCGCCAGGAACGATTCAACCGCCGAATGAGCGGGCCGATCGCGTCCCAACGCTCGACCGTCGGATTGATCGTCGTTTGCGTCGTCGTCTTCCTGCTGTCGAGAGGCGGACACGATGCGAAGATCGTGCCCGCGCTTTCTATCTTGCCGTATCGCTTTGTCGCGGAGAACATGGTCGAATGGCGTGTTTTGTCTCCACTCGCGCAAGGCCAGATCTGGCGGCTGGTGACGCCTATTTTCCTGCACTTCGATATAATGCACCTGCTGTTTGATATGTACATGTTATACTACTTGGGCGGCGCGATCGAGAGACGGCGCGGCTCCCTCCGCTTCATGTCGCTGGTTCTTGTCATCGCGGTTGCCTCGAACCTGGTGCAGTATTATTTCGGTAATCCGGTCGTGGCTGGGGGTGAATTGAGATTCGATCGGTTGCCCTTTTTCGGCGGCATGTCCGGCGTGGATTACGGACTGTTCGGTTACATCTGGATGAAGGCGCGTTTTCAACCCGAACTCGGTTTGCACATCGACCCGAGTACCGTGATTCTCTTAATGACCTGGCTGGTCTTGTGCATGACCCCGTTCGCTCATGTCATCATCGGCGGAGGCGGAGTTGCCAACGGCGCTCACGTCGGCGGTTTGCTCGCCGGCATGCTGATCGGCTATATTCCGGCAGTTTGGAAGGCGGGACGCTCGCGGTAAGCCCCGCGCCCGGCGAGCGGCAGTGCGAGCGTCGCCAACAGCGGCACCAGCGGCATGTAATTGCGCGACTCGTACAACCACCCGAAACAAAGATTGCTGAGCAGCAGCAGCGGAGTTACGACCAAAAAAAGCGCCCGTAGTTGAGGATGGATGCACCGCCACTGTCGGATGATGAACGGGACGAAAGCGCCGATGAACAACATCGGGTGAAGCAGGTTCTCCCAGAGCGGGACGGGCATGACGGCGAAGGGATGTTCGTAGCCCAAATTCGGCGCGATCACGAGTCCGACGCCGTTGATACTGTCGGCCGCGGGTTGCCAGCCGAGCGGCAGCCGTGCGGCCAGATAGGCGGCCACGCACACAACACCAAGGGATGCCGTGATGAGCCACGTTCGCACGCCGCGCCGCCAGTAACAGGCGAGATACGCCGGCGCCACGATGACGGCCGTCTCCTTGGCGAAGATGCCCAGAGCCAGCGCCGACGCAAGGGCCAAAGGACGATCTTCCAGCAGATACAGGAATGCCAGCACGAAGAGCGTGTGGCTGAGTGGATCAGTCAATTGGCCCCAGTAATGCAGCACCGAGAGTGGATAGAGCAACACGAGCGGTACCAGCACCAACAAGGCGCGGTTGGGATCCAAATAGCGCCGCGCCAAACGATAGGATGCCCACAAGAACCAGACGGTGAAGAACCAGCGATAGCTGATGCAGGCGAAATCCCAATTGTGCGTGATGCGTTCAATGAGGCAGACAAAGCCCTGCGGCATCGGCCGATAATTGTGCGGCGCTTCATAGAGGCCATTGAACTGCTGGAGATAGATGGTTTGTTGCCATTGCCGCGGCACGTCGAAGCGATCCACTTCGATCCAGTGCAGAAACGTCATCAAGGCCGCGAGGACGGCAAACCGCATCATGTTCCTCGCCGCGCAGGGTTCGCTCGGTCGATCAAGGTGAACGCGAACCGCCAGGGCCAGAATCATGAGAAGCAGCACGACCGCCGCAGCAACGGTCGTCGCCACGGTCGAGGAGTAAGGCTCCAGAAATGCGTCGCGTCTCGGCTCCGCCAGCAACGGGCCAAGGCTGAGGAACGCCAGTAATCCCAGGCTCGCGGCGGTGACAAGCGTTCGTGAGCGGGGAGGAGAATCGATACGCATAGGGGAGGGGACTCAATAACCATGCCAGCCCACAGCGCCAGCAAGGGCATATCCCTTGCTGGCGTTGCGGGCTTTCAAGAAAAATCATTTGGCTAGCTGCGACGGGGGGACGTTGGCATGGTCGGATAGCCCCTGGTGAATTTTATTCCCGTTGACCTCCAGCGTGAAATATTCAGCTCCCGGCGGCATCTCGAACTCCAGATACGCCGACATTCCCGTGTCCGAATAATCCTTGATTGTGTGTCCCTGTGGATCGAGAATTCGGCCATTGTCGGCGATGCGCGCGTTCTTGTCCACGACTTCGGCAAAAATCTCCTGGAGCATGCGCATCTCGGCGGCGAGCTTGTGGTCCCAGAGGTCGATGGAAGTACCCGTTTCGAGATCGTCCAACTCCTCCATTTGCTCCTCGTTGACATTCGGTCCGACGCCGATCAGGACGAATTTCAGCGGATTGCGACGGCGGGCGGCGACGTCGCGGGCCAGTTGGACGCTGTAGTGCTTCACTTCCTCAAGATCGTGCAACTCGCCGTCGGTGACGAAGACGTAGAATCCCCACGGAGCATCGCGGAAACGTTCGACGAAGTATTTCACGGCCGGCAGAAGCTGCGTGCCGGTGCCGAAATTTTTCGGCGGCCCGAAAATGTGCCGCTCCGCCTCGTCGCCGCGCAAGTCGCCGACTTCCTCAATCTGGCTGCCGCCCGGCCCGACTGCCCAGTAGATACAGGTGGTGCCGCCGTCCGCGTCGATCTTTCGAGCCAGGTACGAGCAAATTTTCTGCGCCACCGGCGTCACTTCGTTGTGGGTCTGTTTCTTCTTGCCGAACAGCGAGGCGAGGAAACCGCCGCCATCTTCCTCGACGCCGTAAAGTTTGCTCATGGATCCGGAGCCGTCCAGGGCGATGCCGGTCTGGGCGCCTTCTTTGTGCGGCTCCATCAGAATGGTGGCCACGACGCGGACCTTGCCGCCCGATGATGGATGGACGTTTACCTCGCCGAAAGGTTCGACGACTTTTTTCAACTGCGACATGGCTTCCCCCCTACCAACCCGAAACGCCGGCGAGCGGGGTTGCGTTAGCGCCCCGAGACTCGGGGCGCTAACGCAACCCCGCTCGCCATTGTGGTCGCTGCGGGCCTATTCAGTGGTTACTCATCCTTCGGTTTTTCCAAATCGATTTCCGCTTCCGCATCCTTCTTCAATTCGAGATGGATGCCGCGCCATTCGGCGTTGGGATCGTCCTCTTCCGCGGCCTCGGCAGCAACCGGCTGGGCCTCCGGGATAGATTCCTCCGCCTCCGTGACCGCGGCTGTAGCCGAGGCGGGCACGTGGGCGCGATCGGACAACGGTTGATGCACGCGCGTGCCGTTGACTTCGAGCGTGAAATACTCGGAGCCTGGCGGCATCTCGAACTCCAGGAATGCCGGCAGACCGGCATCGCTATAATCCTTGACGACCCGGCCATTCGCATCAAGGATGCGTCCGTTATCGGCGACGCGCGCGTTTTTGTCAACTACCTCGGCAAAGATGTCCTGCAACATGCGCATCTCGGCGGCCAATTTGTGGTCCCACAGATCGATCGAAGTGCCGGACTCCAGATCGTCCAGTTCGGCCATCTGCGTCTCGTTAATGCTGGGACCGACACCGATGAGGACGAATTTCAGCGGATTGCGGTGATGGGCGGCGATCTCCTTGGCCAGGCGCACGCTATAAGCCTTCACTTCGTCCAGATCGTGCAGCTCGCCATCGGTGATAAAGACATAAAAGCCCCACGGCGCGGTACGAAAACGCTCGACGAAATAGCGAACGGCAGGCAGCAAACGAGTGCCGGTGCCGAAATCGCGCGGTGGACCGAAGACGTGGCGTTCCGCCTCGTCGGCCGTCAGATCGCCAACCACCTCGATTTCCCCGCCATTGTTGCCGACTGCCCAGTAAATGCAGGTGGTGCCGCCGTCGGCGTCGATTCGCCGCGCCAGATAGGCGCACAGTTTTTGGGCAATCGGCGTGATCTCATTGGTCAGTTTTTTCGGGCCGCCGAAGATCGGCGACAAAACGCGGCTGCCATCCTCGACGCCGTAGAGTTTGCTCATGGATCCGGAGCCGTCCAGGGCAATGCCGGTCTGAGCGCCCTCCTTGTGCGGCTCCATCAGAATCGTGGCCACGACGCGGACCTTGCCGCTCGACGATGGATAGACGTTCACTTCACCAAACGGATCGACAACGTGTTTGAGTTGAGACATGGTTCCCTCGCCAGAGAAGCGACTTTGTATTGTTGTTCGCCGAACGCCGCGCATCATTTTATGCGTTTACCAGCCCGCAGCGCCAGCAAGGAGGGACATCAACCGCTCAGCGTCGCCAGGGGCGAGTGTGGGTTGGGTTCTTCAGAGCGCGTCAAGAACAGGAAGGTGCGCTCGCAGATGCGTATTTCGTCGCCGCCTTTGAGAAACGTCGGACTCGCGAGGCGTTTGCCGTTAAGATAGGTACCGTTTTTCGAGGCCGTATCGTGCAGTTCGGCCGTCTCGACGGAGTGGACGACGATGGCGCAGTGACGGCGCGAGGCATGGGCGTCCTCCAGCACCACGTCGTTATCGCTGGATCGTCCCAGGGTGTTAACGCCGACCTGAAGGGGGTAGAGGAACTCGCCATCCGAGAGCCAACAAGTGCATTCGCGCTGCGCCGTGCCCTCGCCCTTATGAATAGCCGTGGGATGCAGTTGCGAGCTGTGAAGGTCGCGAGCGATGAATAGGGTCTGCGATCCGCAAGCGCGCAACAGCACGTCCCGGGCGCGACGATATTCCTGCCGTCGCGGGGACTCGAGATGCACACTATTGAGGCGGGCGTCGGCCATGACCTTGGGTGCCTGGACGATTCGAGGAAAAAGGAGGGACGATCTCCTTCTTCCTAAAGATCGTAGCAGGGTAACATCCTTCGTCAACAAAAAAAAGGAGAAAAAGAGAATTTTTGGGGAAGAATTATCGGAAACAATTCTCGCCTTCGGCGCACTCCCTCTTCGTAGGTCAGGCTTTCCAGCCTGACTCGGCCGAGGAGTCAGGCTGGAAAGCCTGACCTACGAGGGGAAGGAAATATCGACGATCTCGTAGCGCAGGTTGCCGCGCGGCACCTTGATGACGGCAATGTCGCCGCACTTCTTGCCGAGAAGGCCTTGGCCGCGCGGACTGGTGGTGAGGATCTTGTTGTTGTCGTAATCCTCGTCACCGGGGCCGACCAGCTCATAGACCTCTTCCTCGCCGGAGTCGAGATCCTTGAGACGCACGCGCGTGCCGAAGACGACAGTGTCCGAAGGCAAATTGCTGCGATCAACGATGTAAGCCCGCGCCAGCTTATCTTTGTGGGAATCGATGCGGGCTTGCAACATGCCCTGATCCTCGCGGGCGGCGTGATATTCCGCGTTCTCGCTGAGGTCGCCCATTTCCCGGGCCGTGGCCACGCGCTTGGTGACTTCGATCATCTCCGCATTCATGCGCTCCAGGTCGGCCTTGAGTTTCTCGTAACCTTCTCTCGTCATCGGCACGCGATCGTTTGCCATGATCGTTCGTTCCTGTTCTAATCCTCAGGTCAATGGGCGACCGAAAAACCAGCATTGAATTATCTTGGCTGTCCGCTCCCGGCTTGTAAAGATCGATTCGTTCCTCATCAGGGTGTCCAATCCATCTTTGGAGTGACACTCAAACAGAATTCGGCAAGCAATCGAGCGGCGCGGTCAAGGTCGTCGAGGTGGACCACCTCGACGGGGCTGTGCATGTAGCGATTGGGGATGCTGACCAGTGCCGTCGCCACTCCCTCGCGCGTGAGCTGCATGGCGTTGGCGTCGGTCCCGGTGGCGCGCGGCGCGCCGCGGACCTGTACGGAGATGTCGTGCTGCTTCGCCGTCTCTTCCAGGTGGTCGAACACACGCGGATTGATGTTTGGGCCGCGGAACAACACCGGACCACTGCCCAAGCGTACATCGCCAAGCTGTTTCTTGTCGTTGCTTGGCGTATCGGTGGCGTGCGTGACATCGACGGCGATGCCCACGGTCGGATGGATGCCATAGCTGCTTGTGGTGGCCCCGCGCAGGCCGATCTCTTCCTGCACCGTCGAGACACAGAAAACGGCGGCTTGCAACGGCTTGCCGTGCATCAGCCGCAGTGCTTCCATCACCGTCCACAGGCCGACTTTGTCGTCCATACCCGGCGACGTTGCCAAGCTGTTGCGCAGCGGCCGATAGCCGAGAGCGAATGTCACCGGATCGCCGGGGCGGACCAGTTCCTCGGCGTCCTTGCGGTCCTTGGCGCCGATGTCGATCCACACATCCTGAAAGCTCGGCACCTTGTTGCGTTCCTCGGCAGTCATCAGATGCGGAGCGCGGCGAGCGACGACGCCGGACACCCCTCCCTGGCGCGTCCAGACGGTCAGGTTCTGGCCGAGCAGAATCTGCATGTCCCAGCCGCCGATGGGTTGAATGTAAAGGAAACCATTGTCATCGATGTGCTGCACCATGAGGCCGATCTGGTCGCAATGGCCGGCCAGCATGATACGCGGCAGCCGATCGATTCCCGATGGCTGTTCGTGGCTGGGATGGCGGATGGCCAAAACGTTGCCGTGACGGTCGGTCCGTACTTCATCCGCGAAGTCGCCGGCCCAGGCACGGACAAGATCTTGCACGGGGCGTTCGTATCCGGAGGGGCTAGGGGTTTCGAGGAGTTTTTGTAAAAAGGCGTGCGATGACTCTTGCATTCCGAAAGGATCTCCTTGTCTCCGACCCGTTCGCGCTACGATGTTCCAATTCCGTTCGCGATGCTTCCACGTTGCATCGCTAATCAAACATCATCATCGAAAACTCGCCTGTGCTTGTCAATCTCGGCGTGCTTCTTGGGATACGCCTCACGAAACCTGTTTTTTCTATGGTGCAGCAATTCCTCGTTCCCACGCTCCGCGTGGGAACGCCCGTCCGCGACGCTCCGCGTCGCGTCCAGTCCTCAACAAGCCGAGAGATCCGGGCCGCAGAGCGGCCGGACGTGCGTTCCCACGCAGGAGCGTGGGAACGAGAAACGAGAACCTCAGCGGTTCGAGGGCACATTTTTATCAGTGCAGCAATCCATCGTTTTCTCGGCTCTTATCTTATAACGGAGGAGCAATCCATCTCCGGAGGAGACATGACGCGATCGCTGCACACGTTGATCCAATATCTACGCCATCGCCTCCCGGATTGCGCGGAAGCCGCCTTGACGGACGCGCAACTGCTGGAGCGCTGGATCAACCAGCGCGATCCCGCGGCGTTCGAACTGCTGCTGTGGCGGCATGGACCGATGGTTTTGAACACCTGCCGCCGCTTGCTGCCGCGCCGCGAGGACGTGGAGGATGCATTTCAAGCGACGTTCCTCGTGCTGGTGCGCAAGGCCGGCTCTCTCCGCCGCCGTGAGGCGCTGGCAGCCTGGCTGCACCGTGTCGCCTGCCGCATCGCAGGGCGCGTCCGCGCTGTAGACATCCGCCGAGCCAACCGCGAACAGCCGATGGCAGCTGAGCCGAGTGCCCCGCAGGTAGATGCACCGACCCAGCGCGATCTGTACGCCATCGTCGATGAGGAAATCGAGCGCCTGCCCGCGCACTATCGCCGCGCTCTGATTCTCTGTTGTCTGGAAGGCAAGTCGCAGGAAGAAGCCGCTCGGCTCCTGAGCTGTCCGCGCGGCACACTGTCGTCGTGGCTGACGCGCGGCCGCGAACGACTGCGGTTGCGTCTGCTTCGTCGCGGTATTGTCGTTTCCACAGCCGGACTGACGGCGGCGCTGACGCCGGACACGCTGGCATCCGGCGGCATGGTTTCTCGGATTGGTTCGCTAATGGCTGCGGCCGGCGCGGTTGCCGGCGGCGGCGTACCCACCGGGTTTATGTCGGCCCGGAGCATCGCCCTCGCGGAAGGAGTGTTACGGATGATGTTGATGACCAAAGTAAAGATCACGGCCGCGCTTTCCCTCGCTGTCGTCTTAATGGCAGCCGGCGTCGGTACGTGGTCTCATACCACGCGAGCGGACGATCCCGCAGCTCTCAATAAAGAAGTAGAAGATAATCGGAAAACGACCGAGGCTCTCCTGTGGCTTTCCAACTCGAAGAGACCGCAAGATGCCCCAAAGCAGGACAACATCGCCTGGGGCGAAAAAGCGCACGGATTGCAAGCAGGCATCTCCTTCCGTCGCGGCGATCAAGAGAATTATGAGGTCGGCCAATCCGTCACATTCGTCGTCTATCTCCGAAATGTCAGCGACAAGGAAATTCGCCTGAGCCACATCGAGCCGTTGTTCGAGGAATGGATGCCGGTGGTCGAAGACGCCCAGGGCCGACATCTCGCCGTCGCGCCTGGCCCGATCAACCTCGGCGTGGTGCCCATTATCCATCGAAGCCTGGAAGCGGGACAGCGGATCGTACTCGGCTATCCGTGGTTCCGCATTCGCGCACTGGGTTGGCGCGGCGAAGTGCTGGGTCCGACGTGCTGTGCGAAGCCCGGACGATACAAGGTCGGCTACACCAGCGTGGCCATGCGGCTCGACGACGGTAAAGACATCAGCCTGGGGATGAAACAGGTGGAGCTGGAGATTCGCAGTCCCGAGCGAACAAGGGAAGTTCCAGCGCGCCGGTCTTTGGATCCCGTCACTCCCGAGTTGCGCCGGGAGAGACTACCAACCGAGAAGATCGGACCCGTGCATTTAGGAGACTCGTCGCCTCAGTTTTACATTTCATCCCGTTCCGTGGGCATTCCCGTGAACATTGACCCCGCGATTCGGCATAAAACAGTGGGATTGATTCTGCGCGTTTCCGAAGACAAGGGCATGTCTTACAAGGAGGTAAGCACGATACCTGCGGACGGCGAAGCATTCCATTTCGATGCGCCCCGTGATGGCATCTACTGGTTTATCGTTGAGGTATTGGACACGGACGGAAGTTGGGGTCGGCCAAAGCCGGTAATACAACGATCGTTGCGCGTGTGCGTGGATACGACACCCCCGGAAGTGAAGCTGTTTCAACCGCAGTTTAAGCAAAATGCGTTCCTGCTTAGTTGGGAGGCGAAGGACGCGAATCTGGGAAAAAGGCCCGTTACGCTGGAATGGGCCGAACAGAAGGACGGACCCTGGCACGTCATCGGGGAGGATCATTTGCCCAATACAGGCTCTTACACATGGGATTTTTCTTACACATGGAAATTGCTCGGAAGCAAGCCTTCGGAATGCTACCTGCGCATTCGTGTCCGCGATAAAGCTGGCAACGAAGCGTGTGCCGCGATGGATAAACCGATCTTAATAGGTAGAAAATAAAGAGCTTCCGAGCCTGGAGCGAACGCGAGGAAAAGTCTTCGCTTACGCTTCCGGCTCGGTAGTTATTGCCTATGATTCCCGCGTGAACGTGTAAAACAATCGCTGCCCCAACCGCGGCCGGGGCTGCATCTCGATCAGCTCCGCATGTAGCCCGCTGCCCTCCAGCAAACGCATCAGGTAATCGGGGTTGATCTCCACGGCTCCGCGATCGCCGGTATGCTCATCGATGAGCGGGGCCGTGAACACGTCGGCGAAAATAAGGCCGCCTTCGCTCAGCAGTCGGCTCGCCTCGCGCAACAGCGACGCCGTCTCACGCGGGTACGTGTGCGTGAACACGCTGTAAAACACGATGAAATCGAATCGTTCCGTCAGCGCGGGCAGCTTCGTCATCTCGCTGAGATGAAAGGCGAAATTGGCGCGCGCGAAACGCGAGCGGCAGAAGGCGATTGCCTCCGGGCTGATGTCGGCTCCGACGTACCGGCCGCGCTCGCTGAGAAAATCGTGCAGCGATGCCGCCAGCAAGCCCGTGCCGCAGCCGACATCGAGCACCTTGGCATCCGGCGTGAGTCCCAGTTCGATCAACAATTGCAGTTTGACGAGGCTGAGCCGTTCGTACTCTTCCTTGGTGGCCGGCCCGACGATGGTCCAGTAATCGCGCTGCAAATCCCAGGTGGAATACCAACGGCGATAATCCACGTCGGCGCGCCGGCCCGTCAAGCGGCGAAGCCCGCCGGCAGCCCGCGAAGCGAGCCGGCGAAGCATGCGAGTCGCGGTCATGGGATTCCTTTCCTTGCTAAAGAGATTTCACTCCACCAAATCTCTCCATTTTTGGTGGTATACCTCTACCTTTTTCTCGCCTTTGTCGAGAGCCTGCTTGCGAGAGTCGGTTTCCTTCGCTCCAGAGTTCAGATTCTGTCGGCAGAAATCGAAGAGTTCCGTGCCCGCGTTCGCGTACCTAACTGCAATTAATCGCGCTGTTTCCACGGTCTCATCTTCATACGGGCCGGCGTCCCTTAATTCCTCCCCGAGATCCAGCAATCGAGGGCGTTGATCGGCCAAGGCCGCCTGCGCGTCCTTGATGGCCGCTGCTGCACGCTGGGCCGGATCCATCTCGATTACCGGACGAATGCGTTCGCGATAAATAGCCATCGCCTCGGACAAAGTGGAATCTGTTACACGTAAAAAGCGGGTCTCGAAGTCTTGCTGCTCATGCTCCTCTTGAGACCACTTTGAGCCGTTGCGCAGGGCTTCCTCGGCCGAATTGATCCACTCCAAGCGACGGGCAATTCGGTCGAGATACGACTGCTTTTTGTGTTCGCCGCCCAGACTGAGAAGAGGGCCGAAACGAGCTAGCTCGTCATCAATCGCTTGCAACGTTTCGCGTTGTTCTGTCAGCGCGGCCAGCACCGGCTCGACCTCCGATTCCTCGCGGCGAGTTGGATGCTTCTCCAGTAAAGGCAGAGCACGCTCCTTGTAGACCTTCTTCGCCTCGCCCATCACCGAGGCAACAGGCTCGGCAAAGTGTTCTTCTAACACGCGCCGCTCGACCTCCTGCCACTTCGGATCCGTGGCGCGGGCATATTCGATGGCATACTGGCCGTACCACACGAGCGGCACGAAACCGATCACCGCCAACCAACGCCAGAGAGGCGGGCCGAAGCGGTGCAACTGGAGCAGCATGGCCGCCAACGCGCCGGCGACAGCGCCGCCGAAATGCCCCCAGGCGCTGACGTTCTTGAACGAGCTAATGAAGATCAAAAGGACGAAGTTGACGATGAAAACCGTGCGGGCCTGGCGTAGCAGAGCGCGTGGTAGATAGCGGCGGTTGAACAAAAACCACACCGCCTCCGCGGCGAGCAGTCCGCAGATGGCGCCGGAAGCGCCGGCAAGCCGCGTAACATTATGAGCAATCCCCAGACTGCTGCCGCCCAGAATGCTAACCACATATATCACCAGATAGCGAAAATGCCCCCACATCTGCTCGATGAAACGCCCCGCGATGAACAGGCAGGACATGTTCATGAGCAAGTGCAAAAAGCCGATATGCACGAAGCCCGTTGTCAGCAGCCGGCGCCACTGCCCTTCGACTACGTGTTCCGGAGTGAGCGCACCGCTTTGGTCCAGCACTGCAACCATTGGCGCGGCCGGCTCTCCTCCGAGGAATGCGGAGCCCACCCCCAATTTGCGGGCGCTGTAGTAACCCACGACGAAGATGAGAATGTTCAGCGCGAACAGAAGGTGAGTGATAAAGGGGCGCAGCCGGCCGCGCAGCGCTTCGCGGATGACGGCGGCTCGATCATTGGAAGAAATCGGCTTGCCGGCGCGCAGACGCTGCAACGCCTCGGGATCAAGCAGGACGCGCTGGCCTTCACGCGTCAGGGTAATGGCCGGTCCTTTTTCCGAACCGCCGTCGGCTCGATCAATCAGACCGCTCAACCACAGGTCTTCGAGACAACGGCCGAGTGCTTGCGGGTCCACGCCCTCTTGTTTGGCGAAGAGGCGCGGATACCACGGTTCGGGCGCGGCTGCCGCGCACAAATGCAAAATCGTCTCCAGAGGATGCAGGCCGTCTTCGCTCATGGCATGCTCAATGATTGCCGGCGGATGTTGTCTCGCTGTCATTATCCGCAAAGTCGGCAGGGAAGTCGATTGCAAGGTGGGCCTTGCCCGTGCCTCAGGCTGATGAGTCGGTCTGTACTTCTTGACGGAAATGAGTTAAAGTTGAAGTGTTGGTGAAGATGCCGGCAAGAATTCGCTGCCGCCCGCGCACGAATCTTTCCTTGCCCGCACAATCCCGGCCTGGACGCAGTTGGCGAGCAGCTTTCGACGGGCTGGAATCCGCTGCCTGAGCTACTCTCCTTTCCCGTGGGATGCCTCCACACGCGTTCTCCACTAGTGTCTGGCTCACGGGCGCGATTGCCACTCTCTCCCAGCAGGATCACTCTCCGCGCCGGCGTTGGCAATCGACGGCCAGGCGACGCGAGCGGGGTTGCGTAAGTGCCCCGAGTGCGTGACTTTCTCGGGGCGCTGACGCAACCCCGCTCACCGCTCCCTTACGGTCGCGGCTCCGCTTGTCGCGATTCGGATTGTTGGAGATACGATAATGACATCCGTTGTTCGTTTCTACCTTGTCCCTTCTCTGCTTCTCGCGCTGCTAAGCTCCGCCTGCTGGATGGACGGAAATGCCGCTCACGCTGCTCCCAAGCTCGATAAATTCTGGCGCGTCGATGACATTCGGCCCGGTATGAAAGGCGTCGGCCGCACCGTCATGAAAGGGACCAAGGTTGAGGCGTTTCAGGCGGAAGTGCTGGGCGTGCTCAAAAACACCAGTCCCGGCCGCGATCTGGTCGTCTGCCGGTTATCGGGGCTGAATCTGGAGAAAACCGGGGTCATCGCCGGAATGAGCGGTAGTCCGGTATACATCGACGACAAACTCGTCGGCGCGGTCGCCTATGCCTGGCCCTACGGCAAGGAACCGATCGCCGGCATCACGCCGTTTTGTCAGATGAACGGCTTCGTCGAGGCGTTCGAGCGCCGCGACATCCTCCGTGCGAACAAACCGACGCGCGTCGGCCTGCGACAGCCGCTTGTCATCGACGGCCACGAGTTTGACACTGTTACCGTCGCTCAAGACTTCGAGGAAGCGAAGCCCTCGGCGGAGGACGGTCTGTGGATGATGCCGTTGCGGACGCCACTGTCGGCGACCGGCTTCACGAAAACCAGCCTGAAACTGTTGCACGAGCGCTGTGGCGGCTTCGGCCTGATTCCGGTGCAGGGCGGCGCGGCACCGGCGCGCATTGCCGCGGAGGAGAAGGACACGCCGCTGGAGCCGGGCAGTCCGTTGGCCGTTTCGCTGATCCGCGGCGACTTCGATCTGTCCGGCATCGGCACTGTCACCCATGTCGAGGGGGATCGCGTTTATGGCTGGGGCCATCCGTTCCTGAGCCTCGGCTCATGCGAATTTCCGCTCATGTCCGGCTACATCATCACCGTCTATCCGCGGCAGACGGTGAGTTTCAAAATGGGCGCGCCGCTCAAGCCGCTGGGCGTCATCAACGCCGATGTCAGTACGTGCATCGCCGGCTGGCTGGGCCGCAAGGCCGACATGCTGCCCATGCGCATGAGCGTGGCCCTCGATGCCGACGGGCCGATACGCACCTTCAACGTCGAAATCGCTCGCCAACCGGCACTGCTGCCGACTTTGGTATTCACCGCCTTATCGAACTCCGTGGATATGGAAGGCGATCTGCCCGAAGAAATGACAGCCGACATGGAAGCACGGATCGAGGTCGAGGGGCGCGATCCGATCGTCCTCAAGGACACGTTCTCCGGCTTCAGCGGCAACCGCGCGCCCCAGGCGCTTTACAGCCAGGTCGGCTCGGTGGTCAACATCTTGACGCGCAATTCCTTCAAGCCGGTTCGCATCGATCGCATTGACTGCCGAACACGGGTGCGGCACGGCCGGCGCTCCGCCGAGATCGAATCCGTCGAGCTGGCCTCGGACATCTACGAGCCGGGCGAGACCGTCAAAGCCAACGTGTTTCTGCGTCCTTATAAGGGCACCCGCCAGCGCGTGCCGGTATCGCTCCAGTTGCCCAGCGATTTGCCGGAGGGTCCGTACACCGCCACCATCTGCGATGATCTGATCAACGCTCGCCAGACGCTGCGTGAGAATCCGACCTTAACCAACCCAAGCAATCTCGATCAAGTGTTCGAAGCGGTTCGCGTGCAGATGAACGCGCAGCGTACCAATGTGGTGATGCGTCTGCCGCTGCCTCGTGCCGGCGTCGCCGTGAACGGGAAAGCCTTGCCGAATTTGCCACCGAGCATGGTGCAAATCCTCGGCAACAGCCGGCGCACCGGCGCTCAGACGCTCAACAGCGCCCTGGTCTCGCGCCGACCGACCGAGTGGGTGATCCAGGGATCGGAGACGGTGCGCTTTCACGTTGTCAAGCACAAAAAGACGAAGGATGAATAATTGAAAGACGGCGAGCGGGGTCGCGTAAGCGCCCCGAGTGCTTGTCTCGGGGCGCTTACGCGACCCCGCTCGCTGACATCATTCAGGAGTTTTCATGTTGCGATCGCGTTGCTCTTATCTCGTGGCCGTGGTGCTCATCTGTACCGCCTTCCTCGTTCCGTCTTCCTTCCTCTTTGCCGCCAAGGTCAAGGTGTGGCATCAGCACACGCCGGGGCAGTACGATAAGGCACAGCTCAAGCAAATGGTGCTCAGCAACGAGGGCGTGCTGCGGCTGTCGCGGCGGCTGCGGCCGCTGACCGGAATCGATGCCGCCCACATCTGGGACATGGTCGAAGACCACGACGGCAATCTCTACGTTGCCACCGGGGATGAAGGCAAGATTTTCAAGGTGCCCGCGGAGGGCAAGCCGACCGTCGTCTACGCCGGTCAGCAGAGCGAGGTGCTGTGCCTGGCCCTCGCCTCCGACGGCAGCATCTACGCCGGAACGGGACCGAATGGGCAAATCGTTCGCATCGACTCGCGCGGACAAGCCGCCGTATTCAGCGAAACGGGCGAAGGATACGTCTGGTCGCTGGCTATCGATCCGAAGGGACAGGCGCTTTATGCCGGTACGGGACCGCATGGCCGGATCTATCGCATCAACGGCGAGGGCAAGGCGACGGTGTTTTACAGCACGCGCCAGGAACATATCCTGTGCCTGGCAGCGGGTAAGGACGGCATGCTCTACGCCGGAACCGACAAGGGCGGACTCGTCTATCGCATCGATCCGCGGGGCAAGGGCTTTGTGCTCTATCAGGCGAAGCAGGGCGAGATACGGGCGCTGAAAGTAACGAACGATGCCGTCTACGCCGGCACCAGCGCGCCGACGCCTCGGCGGCGCGGCGGCGCTCACACTGCTCTCAGTCGGGAAGCGGTCGAATCCGTGCAGGGCAAAGCCGGCACGCTGAGTGATGCCGTCGATGCGGAGCGAGAGCCACAGAAAAGGCATGCCCCCACGCGAAACGGAGAAACGAGACGAGCCGCGACGAGCAAAAAGTCCGCAGCGCTCGAAGAACAAGAAGAGAGCAGTTCGAGCGCGGCATCGGCCCCTTCGACGCCTTCAACCGGTGAAAACTCCGTGTACCGAATCGCGAAAGACGGCACGGTGCGCGAGGTATTCCGCGAGAAAGCCATGATCCTGAGCATCTTGCACCAGGGAGATCGCTTTTACGCCGGCACCGGCATGGACGGGCAGTTGTTCGAGATCAACGAGGCGACGCGCGAACGCAGCGAGATCGCGCGGTTGGATCATGGTCAGATTTTGTGCCTGTGCCGCCGCCGAGACGGTTCCATCGTGCTGGGCGCCGGCGACCCCGGCAAACTGTACGTCCTTCAAGATCAGTACGCGGCGCGGGGCAGCGTAGTTTCGGAAGTGCTGGACGCCAACATCATCAGCAAATGGGGCGCGCTGCGCTGGGAGGGTGAGACGCCGGAAGGGACGACCGTGAGCGTGGCCACGCGCAGCGGCAACGTCGCCGAGCCGGACGATACCTGGAGCGAGTGGTCCCAAGAGCAAACCGACCCCGAACAATCGGCCATCGCCGCGCCTGCGGCCCGTTTCCTGCAATATCGCGTTACCCTGGCGACGACCAATCCAGCACGCAGCCCGTCTGTTCGCGCCGTCATCCTACGCTACAAGACAACCAACCTTGCGCCCGAGATCACCAAAATCGAAGTTCCCGACCTCAACGCCGTCAACCTGGACAATCCCAAGAAGCTGAAATTCAAGTGGTCCGCCATCGATGCCAACGAAGACGATCTCACTTATCGCTTTCTCATCCGCAAGGATGGCTGGAAGAACTGGGTCGAGTTAGAGGACGATCTCGACAAGACCAATTTCGAGTGGGACACCACAACCACGCCGTCGGGCACTTACCGGGTGAAAGTGATTGCCAGTGACCGCAAGGACAATCCAGAAGGCGAGGCGCTCGTCGGCGAACGGGTCAGCTTGCCGTTCGTGGTCTGCCACCAGGCACCGACGGTGACGGTGAAGACGGCGGGTCTCGATGGCGATCGCGTGGTGCTGGAGGCAACGGCGCGCTCGCCGCTAGTGCGTCTGACCTCGGCATCCTTCGCCGTCAATGGGAAGAAGTGGATCAACGTTTTTCCATCGGACGATCTGTTCGATAGCAAGGAGGAAACCTTCCGCTTTCAAACCGAGCCTCTGAAACCAGGGACATATGTTCTGGTGTTGCGTGTGCGCGACGCGGCCGGCAACATCGGCTCATCGGACGTGGTGTTCAACGTGCAGCCGAAAGCGGCGAGGTGAGTTCTCTTCTTGCCAGCCCGCAGCGCCCGGCGAGCGGGGTCGCGTTAGCGCCCCGAGGAGCGTTCTCGGGGCGCTAACGCGACCCCGCTCGCCGGGCGCTGCGGGTCACTCAGGTCAAGCGCGCTGCCGAATTGACAGCGATTGCCATCCGTCGGCATTTCCTTCCGCGAAACACGGCCGGAGAATTCGTCGCGCAAGTCTTGTATTTCCAATATGTTGCGTTCCTATTTTCGACACGCGTCTTCGCCCGCGTCCTCGGCACGCGACTTGCTTTTCTGGTTTTCTGGAAGATGAAGCATTAAGGTAAAGAGCAGGACGCGATCCGCCAAGGGCGACTGGCTCGGGAATGTGTGCCTGGCGGCCGTGGAACAATCCTTCCCTCAGACAAGGGGACTGTTATGAATCCAACTGTTTCGCTGCCGGCCCTGTTGAGCCGGCTCGGCCGACTGCCGGGCGAGCTGGAAGAGCTGATGGAGGGTCTGGCAAACAAACCACGCGACTGGTGGGTGAAATCGTTCCCCTATCCGCTGGTCAACGTCCGCGAAGAACCCGATGCCTTCTACGTCGAGGCCGAGGTGCCGGGCGTAAATCAGGACCAGATCGATGTGCTGATTCGGCACGGCACGGAGCTGACGCTGCAAGGCGACCGCAAGCCGGTTTGCAGCGAAATCAGCACCTGGCACTACCGGGAACGCGGCGAGGGCCGGTTTCACCGCGTATTGACGCTGCCTGTGCCGGTGGATGCCGGCAAGGTTGAGGCAAGACTCGAACAAGGCGTGCTGCGCCTGGTTTTGCCCAAGACCGAAGCCGTCAAGCCGCATCGCATTCCCGTGCAGGGTGCCAACGGCGAGACGTAGCGTTCCTGCTTGGACAAATTGAACCGCCAAGACGCCGAGATCCGAAAGAGGAAAAAAGAGAAAGAGCAAGATGAATATTAAGAAGAGGATTAAGAGCAAGAGAAAGAGTAAGAGAATGATTTCTCGCCTGTGGCCTCCGCAGGGCCGATCCTACTCTTACTCTTTCTCTTGCTCTTAATCCTCTTCCTAATCTTAATCTTCATCTTAATCCTTCTCTTCTGCTTTCTCTTCTCTTGGCGCACATGGCGTCTTGGCGGTTCATATCTTTGGAGATTCTTACGATGGCCCCGCCTCGTTCGGATAAACATCGGGGAGTTGATTGCGGTGCAGGTCGCCATCGACGGCCGGCTTGCCGGAGGAATCGCTGTCATCGCCCTTTTCGGCACGGTCATGCGCCTGGCGCAGTAGGTCGGCAACCTCGTGGGAATTCAGGTGCTGCGTGTGGTCATGGGCATGGGCTTCCGGAGCAGCGTCGGGTCCGAGGTAAACGCGGAATTTGTAGTGCGAGATGCTGATTTGATCGTTGGGCAGAAGGGCGGCGCGGCGGACGCGCGTGCCGTTGACACGCGTGCCGTTGGTGCTGCCCAGATCGCGTAAGAGCAGCAAACCGTCGGTCTTGACGAGGACGCAGTGCATCTTCGACACGCTCTTGTGTTCCAGACGCACATCGCAATCTTCATTGCGGCCGATGACGACGAGGTCTTTGGTGATGTCGATCGGCGAGCCGCCGTCCAGAGGCAGCAACTGGGCACGCATGGCATCTCCAGACGAGAAGCACCACGGAAAGACGAAGAACCTTAATCTTTCCTTTATACTCTCATTTCTTCGCGCAGGGAAGGACGGACGCGCCGCCGCCGCAGCGCCTGCATCGCGCCGGCCGCTACAGACGGTACAATCGCCTCTGAAGGCGGGGCCTCCTGTTTGGCAAGTCGATCGAAAGAAAGGGATATTGCGGAACGAGCCACCGCTCCTCGCCTCGTCCGACGGTCCGATCATGAAGGTCCACAAAGGAAGGCCCTTCGCTGACGGATTGCACGAAAGCGATATCATAACCGCCATCGATAAGCAGCAAACGCCCTCGAAAGTGCGCTTCCGCAAGGTTCTGGCGTTTCAGGCGCGGAGGGTGGCGCCATCCGAGCCTGAAGCGTGAACGAAGAGCACTTCAATCCTTCGCTGACGCTTCAGGCTCGGATACAGATAAGCCAAATCAAACCGATTGGAACGTGGACGCGATTAGCGAGGCGATGACCATTTCGTTGTTCATGTTGCCACCCTCCAACGCGGAAACATAGGCGTTCAAACTATTCGTATCGGCAGCGCGGCCCAGGTAGGTCTGGTAATCCGCCTTCACCAGGTTGGTCAAGTATTCTGGCGTATTCAAGATGCCGAGGACGACCTGCGTGGGGTTGTAGCCGGCCGCCAGCAGAGCGCCCCATTGGGCCTGGCCCGTGGCATCGAGCGGGCGATTGAGGAAGTCCTGATAGACCGCGCTGAGGAAGCCTTGGATGGTGCCGCCGTTGGCCTGATAAAAGGCGTTGGAACCGGCGATCACGGCCTGGACGGTGCGGAAATCGGCGCCCGACTGCATCAGGCCGAGAAGATAATTCACTGCCGACGACGGAGCAGAAACGCCCAGTAAATTCTGGTAAGCGGCCTGAATCTGATTGGTGCGATATTCGGTGGTCTGTTCGATGTCGTAGACCACCTGCGTAGGCGAGGCGTTGCTCAAGGCGGCGCTCCAATAAGACAGTCCGGAGGCATCGATGGGACGGCCAAGCAAGTCCTCGTAGACTTGATTTAGCCATTGTTGATTGGTCGATCCCGCATTCACCGTCGTACTGCCGCTGCTGCTGCCCAGTCCGTTGGAACTGGTATAGGTAGCCGTGATGCTGTGACTGGTGGGAGTCAACGCCGTTGTCGTCAGCGTGGCCTGCGCCTGGCCGTTGTTGACCGTCACGGTGGCGGTGCCGAGGACCGTGCCGGTTGTGGTGTCCACGAACTGAACGGTGCCGGTCGGCGTCGTGGTGCCGCTGGTGGCGGTCACGGTAGCCGTCAGCGTCACGCTTTGGCCGGTGGACGTTGTGCTGCTGGAGGAGGTCAGGGTCGTCGTTGTGGCCGCCGTCTCCGGCGGCGTGGCCTGGTAGGCGCCGAGATCGAGGACGGCACCACGCGTCGCGCCGCGCTGATCGATCGACGGCACGTTGGTGCCGGCTACTCCAGCACCCAGGGCGGCACTGCCCGCCAAGAGAGGCATGGTCGGCGTCGGCCCGCCGTAATTGTACAGCAGGCCCAGATTCGGATTGGCGGTATTGGGCGTGCCGTTGGTCGTCGCTCCATCGATCGTGCTGGAAGCCATGACGATGTTGGGCGTGGTCGCGTTGACGACGGCCGAGCCGGCCGTGCTGGTATTCTGATCGTTGACGAGATCGTTGCCGCCGATCGAGTCGGCCAGGATGCTGTCGGTGAGGTTGACGGTCGAAGTGATGCCCTGCGCTGCTCCAGTCGAATCGGTGGTCGTGCCCATCGCGAGGTTGTAGACGGCCCCGCCGGCAGTGGACTGATTGTCGGCGATCGTACTGGTCGTGATGCTGATCGTTCCATCGACATTGAAGACGGCCCCGCCGTAGCCGCTGCCGTTGTTCGCGCCGGTCCCGCCCTGGACGAGGTTGTCGGCGATCGTGCTGTTGATGAGAGTGGTGGTGCCGTACATGTTGAAGATGGCACCGCCGGCGCCGAGTCCGCCGCCCCCCGTGCTGCCGTCGCTGGCACCTGCACCGAAGCCGCCTGCTCCCCCGGTGCTGCCGCTGCCGCCGCCCGCGCCGAAACCGCCCGCGCCGCCGCTACCGGAAGTGGAGTCGTTCCCTCCCACGCCGAATGTGCCCGCTGCCGTGTTGGTCGTGCCGAGGCTCCCGCCGTTCGTTGACGTGCCCGTGCCGCCGCTGCCGCCGATGGCGGCGCTCTGTTCCACGGTCACGCCATTGAGCGTAAGACTGCCTTGATTGAAAATAGCGCCGCCGGCTCCCAGGCCGCCGCCGCCGGTATCGCTGCTGCCGCCCTCCGACAAACCGCCTTCCAGTGTCAGGTTCTCCAGCGTCAAGCTCCCCGTCGCGGCCCCCGTCGATTGGGTGCCCGAAGGAGACGCCACGTTGGCCCCAGAGACATAAAAGAACCGGAAAGGCGTATTTTGCCCCAGCGACGGATCACGCTCCAGCACGGCGCCGTTGCCGTTGATGGTAACGTCCCCGGTGATGGCGGGCAGAGCGTTGGGTCCATAGGTGTTATTGTCGGCCGCCGTGAACATGTACGTGCCGGCGGTTAGGTTGATCGTGGTCGGCGTGCTGGCGCCGTTGGCGTTGGCGGCGTTGATGTCGGCGATGAGAGTGGCCACATCGCCGGCGGCAACGGTATAAGTCGTCGTGGCCGCCGGAACGAGTCGGTCCTCCAGCGCTTCCAGTTGCAGTTGTACTTTCCGCGCCGCTTTCCGCGCCGGCACGTTGCTCCCTCCCCAGCCAAACCGAGACATACCAACCTCCCCGCCGCCTGTTGCGGTCGTGGTAAAGCGAATAAGTGCGAAGAAATGGGCTGCCGACAGCATCGATCGGCGACGCGATACCCGCCGACTCGGCCGGTCCCTGATGGGTGAATCTCTCTGAGGCTGGGGTTGGAATCGGATCTTGAATGGATCTGTCTTGAGTCAACTTTTTGGCGCGAAGGATGGACGGCTTATGCCGGCGAGAGAAGATATGCAGGCGAAGTAGATTGATTCGGATAGCAAACGCGGCACAGTGTTGGTTCGTCTTTAGAAGAGACGAGGGAGGCGGTTGTGAATTTGAAGATGTTTGCGAATATCGGGCATGTTACTTTAGAAATTGGGGCGGATCGGTGCGTAGCGGGAGCGCGATCTCACATGAACCATGCCATCTTTTACCGATGGACTGTCCTCGCATCGCTCTGCCTTGTGGCGAGCGGCGGGCAATTGTGGGCCGGGGCGGAACCGTTGGAGTTGGCTCACCGAGCGCAGGCCATCCTCAAGGCCAACTGTCATCGCTGCCACGGTCAGGAAGGCGCTGTTGAAGGCGGTCTGAATTACATCCTGGACCGCGACAAACTCGTTGCCCGCAAGAAAGTGCTGCCCGGCAAGGCCGAAGAATCCCCGCTGTTTAAGCGCATGGCTGCCGGCAAGATGCCCCCGCCAGGCGAGCACCCGCGCCCCAATTCGGCCGACCTGGCGGTCATCAAGCAATGGATCGAGTCCGGCGCTCCAACCGATAAACCGGCGGTGCAGCGATTGATTGTCACGGAGGCCGACGTGCAAGATCGGATCCTGGCTGACCTCGACAACCGGGAGAAACGCGCCCGCCGCTTCACGCGCTATTTCAGCCTTGCGCCACTGGCCAACGTCGGCGCGGGCGAGGATGAGCTGGCAACCTATCGCCATGCCCTGAGCAAGCTGCTCAACAGTTTGTCCTGGCATCCGCGTATCACCAGGCCTACGCCAATCGATCCCGCTGGACTGGTGCTGCGGATCGATCTGCGCGATTACCTGTGGGATGCCAATCTGTGGAACCGGCTGCTCGCCGATTATCCCTACGGCATCCTGCTCGATTCGGCGGCGGCGCGAGCAGTGCTGGTGGCGACGGCCACCCGGATGTCGTGCGTCCGCGCCGACTGGTTTCTCGCCAACGCCTCGCGCGCTCCCTTGTACTACGATCTTTTGCAGATACCGACCAATGCCTCGGAGCTGGAACGACAACTGCGCGTCGATGTGTCGCTGAACATCCAGCAGGAGCGCATCGCCCGTTCCGGATTCAACGGCTCCGGAATATCTAAAAATAACCGCATCCTGGAACGCCACGATGCCCAGAACGGCGCCTACTGGCGTACCTACGATTTCGAGGCGGTGCCGCAGAACTTGCTCGAACGCGATGCGCTCTTGCCCGATCGCCGCAACGTCTTCGCTTATCCACTTGGGCCCGGCTTTGGCGAAAGCAGTTTTCAGCACGCCGCCGGCGAGATCATCTTCAATCTGCCCAATGGGCTGCACGGTTTCATGTTGGTCAATGCCTCCAACGTGCGGCAGGACAAGGGGGCGACGGCTATTGTCAGCGATCCCAAGAGGCCCGATCGCGCTGTTGAGGCCGGCATTTCGTGCATGGCCTGCCATTCGCGCGGCATCAACTTCAAGGACGATCAAATCCGCGATCACGTCGCCAAGAATCGCAAGGCGTTCAGCCGCAAGGACGCCGAGTTGATCCGCGCCCTGTACGTCCCCAAAGAGAAAATGCGAGCCTTGATGGAGGAAGACGCGGAGCGGTTTCGCAAGGCGGTCGAAAAGACGGGCAATCGCGTCGAGGGTGCCGAGGTGGTCATGAGCATGACCCAGCGCTATGAATCCGATGTCGATTTACCGTCGCTCGCCGCCGAGGTCGGCATGAAACCGGAACAACTGGCGGCCCATCTCACGGCATCGGAGAACCTGGCCCGCAGTCTCGGCGCCTTGAGACTGCCCGGCGCGACGGTGGCACGGCAGGTCGTCGTGCAATCGTTTGCCGATTTGGTGCGCGAGCTGCGCCTGGGTACTCCCTTTCAGGCTGGCGTGGTCGGCCAAAGTCTGCCGGACAACACCGGCGAAGTCGATCCGCTGGAAGTGCAAAGCTACCCGGCCAACGCCGCCGCCATTCGGAATGATGGCTTGCTCGTTGCCTTTGCCAGTGCGGATAAGACCGTGCGTCTTTGGGACGTGGAGGGCAACCGCGAGAAACGCCGCTGCATCGGCCACACGGCATCGCTTTGGTGCGTTGCCTTCTCGCCGGATGGCTCGCGCCTGCTCTCCGGCGGCAAGGATGGCACGCTGCGTTTATGGCAAGTCGAGACCGGCCGCGAACTGGGCAAGTTCGAGGGACACGAGGATCTCGTTTCCTGCCTCGCCTTCGCGCCAGACGGCAAACGCGCTCTATCGGGCGGCTTCGACGGTGAAATCTACTTATGGGACATTGAAAAGGGAGAAAGAGTCGACGATTTCCATTTTGATGCCGCCGTCAAGTATGCCCATCACATCGCCTTCGCGCCCGACGGCAAACAGGCACTAGTCTGTGCGGATCGCCAGATCTACATTATCGACGCCGCGAGCGGTAAAGTGGTCCAAACGCTTCAAGGTCACACGCGAGCGGCGGTCTGCGCCGTCTTTTCGCCAGATGGCGGGCACGTCCTTTCCGGCGGCGACGATCGCATGCTCCGCCTATGGGAGGCGGACTCCGGCAAACAAGTGCGTGTCTTCGCGGGGCATGAGGGGAGCGTGAAAAGCGTCGCCTTCGGTGCCGATGGGCGCTACATTCTTTCGGGCGGCAGCGATGCCACGCTACGCTTATGGGACGCGGCCGACGGCAAGGAAATCAAGGCGTTTCGCAAACACACCCAACCGATCGTCGCGGCGGCCTTCCTGCCCGGCGGACGGCAAGCGCTCTCCGTGAGCCGCGATGCCGTCGTGCGACTGTGGTCCCTTCCCAAATAGGTGGTTAGGTGGTTAGGTGGTTGGGTGGTTGGGTGGTTGGGTGGTTGGGTTGTTTAACCACCTAACCACCTAACCACCTAACACGACTTCGCGGTTTGCAGGTACTCGAGAATTTCCTCAAGTGTCATCCGCTCGACGCCGGGAAATAGTTTCGTCTGCACGGCCAGGGCGGCGAGGATATGCTCCTCATTGACCAGGCCCATGGCGCGTGCCAATTGTCCGAATTTTTGCCGCCGCTCGCTCCGCCGCAGCGTTTCCATGACGCGATTGAAATCAACGCGATTGATAACTTTCAGGCGAACCAGTATCTCGCCGAGTTTCTGTTCCGTGTGCATCAGTTGTGCCTCTGTGGTCGGCGACAGAGGAGGGGGTGCCGCCACGGTTCCACACAACTATAGCTCACGGTTGGACCGTCAGTGCGTAGGGAACTGCGCGTTGAGTTGTTGCACGCGCGCGATGCCCGCGTCCAGGTTTTTCTGGGCGGTAAGCATATGTTCAAGGGCTTGCCCGAAGCGGCCGATGCAGGCATTTAGCTCGCCGATGGGTCCATTGGGATAGAGAAGACAGCTCGATAATTCCTTGATGGCGCTTTCCATTTCGTCGGCGAGCACCTTCTGGAAACGGCGTCCTAGATCCTCGGCGGCTTCGGCGCCCGCGTTCAGCGCGGCCAGCAGCTCGGCGTGGAGATTGGGGTCCACCAACCTGTCCTCGGGGATGGGCGATCGCGTGGTGCCGGCCTGGCTGCCGGTCGAAACTGGCTCCGTCACCAAAGGGCGATTGCCCGACAGTAAGTCCTGGGCATGCGCTCGACCTTCCAGCGCCTTGTCCCAGTTGGGACGCAGCTTCAACGCCTCGTCGTAGTTCTGGATGGCGAGACGATATTGCTGCTTCTCAACGTACAAATTAGCCAGGTTCAAATGGGCATCGGACATGCGAGGATTGAGGCGGAGCGCTTCGCGGTACGCCTGGATGGCCAAATCGAGCTGGCTTCTACGGCGGTAGACCAAACCGAGATTGTAATACCCCTCGACGCGCTGTGGATCGAGCTGAATGCCGCGGCGAAGGGCGGCGATGGACTCATCGAGTTCTTGCAGGAGATTAAGGACGGCCCCCAGATTGATGTACGCGCCGGCGCGGAGCGGATCGAGACGGGTGACTTCGCGGAAGTGATGTGCGGCGCTGGTCAGCTCGCGGAGCTGGAAATAGACCGTGGCCAAGCCCATGTGAATGTCCGGAGCGTCGGAGCGCAACCCGAGCGCCATGAGATAGGCTTGTTTAGCCTTTTCCCAGTCGCGGTTTTCGATGGCTTGCCGGGCCTTGAGGCACAGACGTTCAATCTTCCCCGGTTCCATGATTCGCCCCTCCGCATCGAGGCGCGCCGGGATTCGGGGCGCGCGAGTCCTAAAAGCTATCTCTAATTATAAATGGAGACAACCGCTCCGAACAACCGCAAATGAGCCGCGGAGGACTTACGCCGCGCCGCTCGCCTAGACCTTCTCCGGAACGACGAACGGAGGGCGATACGTCCTACCGAGCAAATGGTTGGCCTCCGCATCGCCGCGCAGCGTTTCCGTTTCGGCGTCGAAACTCAGCCGCCGGCCGACGCGATAAGCGATGTTGCCTAGATGACAAAGGCGAGTGCTTTTGTGGCCTTCTTCGATGTCGGCGTTGGGCCGCTTGTGTTCGTGGATGCAATCGACGAAGTTGCGCAAGTGCGGCCTCTCGATCTCCGATGTCCGGTCCGACGCATCCACGCCGTCGTGGACGTGCCAACCTTTTTTATCGAAAACGAGCGTGCCCTTCTCGCCGTAGAGAATGACGCCGGACGGCTCGCCTTCGACGCCGGTTTTCGACCAGATGCGATGTTCCCAGACGACCGTTGTGCCGGGAAAGTCGAAGACGACGATCTGCGTGTCCGGCGTGATCCGATCGTCATCGTAGTACAACTTGCCCCCGCCGGACGAGATGGTCTTCGGAGCATCGAGCCCAAGCATCATGCGAGCCACGTCGAGCATATGAATGCCGTTGTTGCCCAGTTCGCCGGTGCCGTAATCCCAGTTCCAGTGCCATTCGTAGTGGAAGCGATTAGGATTGAACGGACGCCGCACCGCCGGACCCAGCCACAGATCGTAATCGACGCCGGCCGGCGTCGGGGCGTCATTTTTATGCCCAATCGACGGTCGATTGCCGGCGATCCAGGTGCGGACGAACGGCACCTTGCCGAGCTTGCCGCCGCGGACGAACTCGGCAGCGCTTTGGAAATGCGCTCCGCTTCTTCGCTGCGTGCCAACTTGCACGATGCGATCGTACTTGCGCGCCGCCTCGACCATGCGCCGGCCCTCGATCAGATTGTGCGAAATGGGTTTTTCGACGTAAACGTGTTTGCCGGCCTGACACGCCCAGATCATAGCCAAGGCATGCCAGTGATCCGGCGTGGCGATGGCGACGGCATTGATGTCGCGGTTGTCAAGGACCCGGCGGAGATCTTTCTCGAACTTCGGCTCTCGTTTTTGTCGTTTATCCACGGATTTGAGCGCCGCGGGGATCACGTTTTCATCCGGATCGCAGATGACGGCGATCTCCACATCGTCGAAGGCGGAAAAGCCTTTTACCACCTCGCGTCCTCGGCCGTGGACGCCGAGGACGGCCATGACGATTTTCTCGTTCGGGTTATCGGCGGCTCTGGCGGCGGTGACGGTCGACAGCGCGGCCACGGACGCGGCGGAGGTTTGCAGAAAGCGACGGCGATTGAATGCGGACATGATTGATCTCCGGTTGCAGGCGGGAAGCGAGTCACTTCCCGCGAGTCTAACCGGATTGCAGCTGGTGTCAAGAACGTGCGCGCAGTTGCTCGGCCAGCCAGGCGGATTCTTCATCCGTTAACGGCGGGTGCAAAGGACGAGAATAATCGAGGTCGGCCTCATACCGCGAGCGCCTATAGATAGCGGCGATCAATGGCTGGAGATCGAGGCGGACATCCGCATCCGGTGGGGAGAGCGGCACCAGGATAGAAGGTAATGGCCGCTGGAAGTAAGCAGGCCAGACTTTGCAACGCGGCGCCCGTTGCTGTCGGCAAGCCAACAGAGCGTAAGGGCTGCTCGGCCAAGGTGTCACCATCGGCAACCGGCCGCCGCTGCGCAAGAGGTCCAGTTCAACGAAGTTGGCCGCTCCGAGCAGGAACCCTTGACGCTTGCGCATGTAGAGTTCCCAGCCCTTCGAGCCACGGCGCTTATTTGTCGGCGAGAGCAATTCTATGCACGTTACCAAATGCCTTTCCGGCTCAGTAGCGTAGATGTCGATAAACGTCTCCCGATATTCAGTGGACACGAAGGCATCCATGAAGACCGCCTCCGGTTCCGCGGATTCCGCGACGGCGGACGTAGCAGGTTTTGCCGAAAGCTCGCTTGTCGGAGTCGTGATGCCGACATCGGGATGTAGCGGATGGAAGTCCTTGCCTTCCGAGTCGGTGAGGACGACATAGGATCGTGTACCAATACGAACAAAATAGTGCTTGGGCACCAGATCCGCGAGAGTGCGTTCAATCTCCGCGATTAACTTGGGATGAAAATCCTCCCAGCGACCGCACGCTTCGATGAAAGGATCCATGCCAGGAAATGGGGATGGCATGAGAGCATCTCCAATCGAATGAATGAGAGATTACGCCAGCGCTTGCCGCAGATCCTCCTGCAAATCGTCGGCGTCCTCGATGCCGACGCTGAGACGGATCAAGCCGTCATCGACGCCGCGGGCGATGCGGATGTCGGCGGGGATGCTGGCGTGCGTCATCGTCGCCGGATGGCACACCAGCGATTCGACGCCGCCGAGGCTTTCGGCGAGGCTGAATAATTTCGTGCGCGGCAGAAAGCGCTTCGCGGCCGCCCCGCCGTCTTTCAGACGAATGCTGACCATCCCGCCGAAATCGCGCATCTGCCGCTTGGCGATCTCGTGTCTTGGATGCGACGGTAAGCCCGGATAATACACGTGTTCGACCTGTGGCTGCTCGCTCAGCCACGCGGCCAGTTGGCGGGCATTGGCGCTATGGCGCTCCATGCGCACGGCCAGGGTCTTCAGGCCGCGCAATGTCAGGTAGGCGTCGAACGGTCCCGGCACAGCGCCGGCCGCGTTCTGATAGAAGGCGATGGGTTGCAGCAAATCCTTGCGTCCGATCACCGCGCCGCCGACCACGTCGGAATGGCCGCCGAGATATTTCGTCGTGCTGTGAATGACGAGATCGGCCCCCAGGGCGATCGGCTGTTGCAGATACGGCGAGGCGAACGTGTTATCAACCGCCAGGAGAGCCCCAGCTTTGTGCGCCGCCTCGGCGATGGCGGCGATATCGAGGATTTGCAAGAGCGGATTTGTCGGCGTTTCAATCCACACAAGCTTCGTCGATTTACTGATAAGCTTGGCGAAACCTTCGGGACTGGCATCGTCGGTGTAGCGCGTTACCAGGCCCCACGGTTTGAAGACCCGTTCGAGCAGCCGATACGTGCCGCCATAAAGATCGGCAGCGGCGAGAACCTCGTCGCCCGGTCGCAGCGTCGAGAGAACGGCGGTCGATGCGGCCAATCCGGAGGCGAAAGCCAGGCCGCGCTCGCCGCCTTCCAGGGAGGCCAGACATGTCTCCAGAGCGGTGCGCGTCGGGTTGCCGCTGCGCGAGTATTCGTAGCCCTTGTGCTGTCCGGGTGCGGCCTGAGTGTAGGTGGAAGTGGCGTAGATTGGCACGACCGTCGCGCCGGTAGCCGGATCGGGATCTTGACCTGCGTGAATAGCGCGGGTGGCGAAACCGTGATGGGATGATTCCGAAGACAAGGCTATTCCTCCTTTCTCGTTCCCACGCTCCGCGTGGGAACGCACGTCCGGCCGCTCTGCGGCCCGTCCTGCGACAGGTCACGATGCGACGCAGAGCGTCGCCTACCTGCGTTCCCACGCGGAGCGTGGGAACGAGAATTCCTAGGTTTTCCGCAGCGATTGCCAATATTGCACTAAATCGATGCGTGTTACGATGTCCACTACCTTGCCGTCTTGCAGCGCCAAGACGCCCGTGTGCCCCGCCATCAGCAAGCGATACGCCTCATCGAGATGCACCGTCACGTCCAGCGCTGGCAGCGGGCGGGCCATAATCTCGCCGACGGTGACAATGTTCGGATCGCTGTTGTCGTGCATCATGCGGGCCAGAGTCACTTCCTGGACGGCGCCAACCGGCTTGCCATCTTGCAGGACGGGCAGCTGCGAGATGCCGGCCCTCTGCATGCACTCGATGGCCGCCGCGGCCGTGGCGTCGGGCGTGATGGTCACCATTTGCCGCGGGCCGCGCGTCTTGAGAAGATCGCCGATCGAATGGGCCGGCTGCTCCTTGAGCAGCAGTTTGTTGTCGGCCAGCCATTGATCGTCGAAGAACTTGCTGAGGTAATTGCGGCCGGTATCGGCCACCAGAGCGACGACGAGATGATCGCGGGTCAGGCGTTGGGCGTAGCGAAGAGCGGCGGCGACGTTGGTGCCGCTCGAGCCGCCGGCCAGGATGCCCTCGCGCCGCGCCAGGGCGCGGGCCGTGTGGAACGATTCGGCATCGCTGACGCGGATCCATTCATCCACGAGCTGGCTGTTGAACGTCTTGGGCACGTAATCCTCGCCGATGCCCTCGACTTTCCACGGCTTGGGCGCGCCGCCGGACAACACGCTGCCCTCTGGGTCGGCGCCGATGATCTTGACCTCGGGGTTGCGTTCTTTGAGATAGCGGGCCACGCCGGAGATGGTGCCACCGGTGCCGACGCCGGAGACGAGAGCGCTGACTCGCCCCTCGGTCTGTTCCCAGATCTCCGGGCCGGTTGTGCGATAATGAATCTCCGGATTGGCGAGATTGGTGAACTGATTGGGCCGCCAGGCCCCCGGAATCTCGCGGGCCAGGCGGTCGGCGACGCCGTTGTAGCTCTCCGGCGAATCGGGCGCCACGTCCGTCGGCGTGATGACGACCTCGGCACCGTAGGCCTTGAGCAGGGCGATTTTCTCGCGCGACATCTTGTCGGGCAGGACGAAGATGCAGCGATAGCCCTTAACCGCGGCGACCATTGCCAGGGCCGCGCCCGTATTGCCCGCGGTGGCCTCGATGATGGTGCCGCCCGGACGCAGCCAGCCGCGCTGCTCGGCCTCCTGGATCATGGCCAGGCCGACGCGGTCCTTGACGCTTCCGCCGGGATTGAGCGATTCCGCCTTGACGCAAACCGTCGCCGGCACATCGGCGGCCAAACGACGCAGGCGGATCAGCGGCGTCCAGCCGATCGATTGCAGAATGGTTTCGTGCATCGGCTTTCCCTTTCCTCTCGTGGGCGTGGTATCACTTAGGGTTTGTATTCTGGCCACGATCGATTGGATTGGGCAAGAGGAGTATGAGAGAAAGGTTGATTGGATCAATTGTTCATGTTGTGCAACAGTCTCCGAAGTGGAAGGATGTGCAGGTGGGGGTGGTGAACTTTTTTGGAAAAATGGTTGACAGGGCGAGAAGGAAGGGATAGTCTCTACCCTATCTAAATGGCCTCTTCTCTGTTCCGGCCCCGCCGCTTCGCTCCCGCGAACGGCGGGGTTTTTTCTCCTAACTTCATGGCCGGCAAGAAGCAGCGACGCAACGAAATCTCCACCCGTCGCGGCGAGGCCTTCCAGGGACACCTGGGGTAGATGGAAAGCGTATAATAGTGCTGCCGCTTGGGAATTCTCCTAAAGGCGGAGGCCGATCGTCGCTCTTAATCACAAAGGAGTCCTGCTATGCTCTCTTCGGAATGCCTGGAGGAGTTGCGATCCGCATGGCTGCCGCACATCACCGACGCGGGGCTGGATCGGCTCGTCGATTTACTGGAGAAAAGCAGTCCTCTACTCATACATGGCTGCTTCACGCGCGCGGTGCCGATGGGCTGCCTGGCCACGCACATTGCCTGGCACCATCCGCGGACGCGGCATTTGACCCTGGACGCCGGCATCACCTGGCTGCATCGGGTCGCCGGCCTGAACCCGGCCACGTCGCACGTCCTGCGCGAGTGGGACCGCCGCGGCGTTCACGACCTGGAGTTGCGGCCCGATTTGCTGGCCGTCTTCCACACGGAGCAGCAGCTCCGCCGCTCGCGCGAGCCGGCTGCGTCGCCCTCGCCGGAATTGGCCGAGGTGGTGTAGGCAAAGACGCTTCCGCGAAGCGTCGCTTAACGGTGTGCTTTGCTCGCCTTGCTGGAAAACCTGGGCCGCGCCACCCACTTTGCCTGGCGCGTGTTGTGGACGCTGCCTTCCGCGTTCCGTCGATTGTCCTATCTCGGAGTGCAGTTGCATGAGATTTTGTTCGGCGCTTTGCCATTGGGCATGGCGGCGGGGACAGCCATCGGCGTGGTAGTGTGGCTGCACCTGCGCGGCACGCTGCAACGAGTCGGCGGTCCCTCGGCCGTGCAGTATTTACCGCAAGCTCTGGCGCTGGCCGTTGTCCTCGAATTCGCTCCGCTGGCCGCCGGCCTGATCGTGGCCGGCCGTTCCGGAGCGAGCCTCGGCGCCGAGCTGGGATCGATGCGTTTGACCGAACAAATCGATGCCCTGGAAGTGCTGGGCCTGTCGGCGCTGCGCGAGCTGGTGGTGCCGCGCGTGCTGGCCTGCATGCTGGCTTTGCCCCTCTTGACACTCTTCATTGCTTACCTAGCCATCGGCACGGGATACCTTGCCGAGGTACTGGGCGGCAGCCTCTCCTGGACGCAGTATCGCAGTGAGTGCCTTCGCGTGCTGACGCTGCATGATGCCGTGCCGGCGGTCTTGAAGACGGTGATGTTCGGCTATCTGATCGGCATTAGCGGCTGCTGGTTCGGCCTGAACACCCACGGCGGCACCGAGGGCGTCGGCCAGGCCGCCACGCGCGGTGTGGTCGTTTCCATTTTCCTCGTTCTCGTCTCCGATGTGATGATGGTGAAGCTCATTCAGGTGCTTGGCTGAATCGATCCGAGCCGCGGACGCAGCGCAGCGGAGTAAGCGGGGGATCTGCCGCTTACTCCGCTGCGCTGCATCCGCGGCTCGGACGTATCTTGCCTCAAAACTGATCGAGCCAGAAGTGGAAGCCGCGATAGTATTTTTGCGGCACATACCACTCATAGCGCCAATGCGGTTCCAGGAAGGGCGGGTACGCCATGTACGCCGGCGGCCGCACGTAGGGTTCGCCGGGGCGTTCCGGCCACGGGCAGCTCTGCGTCGGCCAATAGCTATGCGGGAAGTAGTAGAATGGATAGTAGAAAAACTTGCCCATGTTGTAATCGACGGCGCGGGCGGGGGCATAATAACCGATCGGCGGCGGCGGCGTGACAGCGATCGCGCCGATACCGATATTGCCGACGATTCCGAAGCCTCCACCTGCGACCGCGCCGCCGGGCGGCACGACTCCCGGTGGAATTACGCCGCCTCCGCCTCCGCCACCCGCGGGCGGCGGCACGGGGCCTCCTGGTGGTGGTTGCGGTGGTGGTTGCGGCGGCGGGGGTTGCATGGCCTGGCCGCCGGCCATCGCTGCTCCAGCGCGGTCCTGGGCGTGCGCCGGAGCCGCGGCGGCCAGACACAGCGAGAGAGCAAGGAACGAATACGATCCGGTCAATATGATGCGCTGCATGGTCGCTGTCCTCCTTGACGGGACGGGGATTCTCCTCCTCACGCACTATACCAGGCAAAAACCCCTGATGCGGCGACGAAGCGCCCGTGCGGCCATAAAAAAACGCGAGAGAACATCCAGGAATAGCAGTTCGGCTTGCCATGCCCGCCGTGCCGAGAATGCGAATGAGCGATGCCGCCCCGATGAGAAACAATCATGGATTCTTTTCAGTTTTACGATAATCCCCTCGTGACCCGTTATGCCAGCCGAGAGATGGCCGAGCTTTGGGGACCGCAACGGAAGTTTTCGACCTGGCGGCGTCTCTGGGTGGCTCTGGCGGAAGCCGAGCACGAACTGGGTCTGCTGGCCGATGACGGCGTCACCCCGCGAATCTCGCCGGCCCAAATCGAACAGCTCCGCGACCATGTCGAGGACATCGATTTCGCGCGGGCCGAAGCGCATGAGCGCCGCCGGCGTCATGATGTCATGGCCCACATCGATACCTACGGCGAAGTTTGCCCCGATGCCCGCGACATCATCCATCTGGGCGCTACCAGTTGTTACGTCACCGACAATACCGATCTCATTTTGATGCGCGACGGACTGCGACTGTTGCGCGATCGTCTGGTCGGCGTCATCGATGCGCTGGCGCGATTCGCGGCGCGTTGGCGCGATCAGGCCACGCTCGGTTTCACGCACTTCCAGCCGGCCCAGCTCACCACTGTCGGCAAACGTGCCTGTCTGTGGTGCTACGATTTCGTGATCGATCTGTACGAGTTGGAGCATCGCCTGGAAACGCTGCGGTTCCGCGGCGTCAAGGGCACCACCGGCACGCAAGCAAGCTTTCTCGCGCTTTTCCGAGGCAATCACGAGCGCGTTAGACAGCTCGATCTGCTCGTCGCCCGCAAGATGGGTTTCGAGTCCGTCTACCCCGTCACGGGCCAAACGTATTCGCGCAAAATCGATAGCCAGATCCTCGATGCGCTGTCCGGCCTGGGACAGACCGCCCACAAGTTCGGCACCGATCTCCGTCTCTTGGCCCATCGCCAGGAGATCGATGAGCCGTTCGAGTCGGAGCAAGTCGGTTCGTCGGCGATGGCATACAAGCGCAACCCGATGCGCGCCGAGCGCATGTGCGGCCTGGCTCGTTTTCTCAGCAGCCTTCCGGTCAGCGCCGCGCAAACCGCGGCGACGCAATGGCTGGAGCGCACCCTAGATGACAGCGTCAACCGCCGTCTGACGCTGCCGCAGGCGTTCCTGACCGCCGACGCCGTCTTGCGCCTGGCCCTTAACATCAGCAATGGCCTGGTCGTCAATCGGGAAGTGATCGATCGCAGCGTGGCCTCGATCTTGCCGTACATGGCGACGGAGAACATCCTCATGGCGGCGGTCGCGTGCGGCGGCGATCGGCAGGAGGTGCATGAGTGCATCCGACGGCACAGCCACGATGTCACGGCTGCTTTGAAAGCCGGCGCGGACAGAAACGATCTGCTGGATCGCCTGAAGGCCGACCCGTTGCTGGCCGGCGTGGCTTTCGCCGCGGTCCTTGACCGCGGCCAATTCGTCGGCCGAGCGCCGCGGCAGGTGGAAGAGTTCGTCGCCGAAGTGATTGAGCCGATCCGCCAGCGCTACCGTGATCTGCTCGGCCAAACTGCAGAGGTGAGTGTATAACTTCGACATGGAAGAGCTTTACGTAGGACGGCCTAGGAAGGCCACTCTACATCAGGGACGCTTCACGAACCTCGAAAACGCTCGAAAGATTTTTACGGATCGAGCGGCATCCAATCCTGAATGTCGAAGCGTGCGTGAGGCGAGGACTGCGGGACGTTGCTCGCTTCATCGTAAGCCGGCCGACAGGCGCGGAGGATGCGGTCAAGATCATTCAGGCTCAACTCCGTTTGCTCGCGGCAGAACATCAGGTCGGCCTGGCCGGGCACATTGACCAACTGCATGTCAGGTAGAAGCTTTTGCGTTTGGTCGCCATAGCGCTTGCCCGCGTCGCTGGCAGGAACGAGCAGGAAACCGCGGTCTCTGCCGGCAGTGGAATCGCTTCCGCCCGGTTTGTCGTCTCCTCCGCCGCCGGCAGTCACGAGCGAATGAACCCCGCTGGGCTGCTTATTCGATTTGTACAGCAACGCGGGAGCGGCCAGGTGATAATAGTTGTGGATATGTTCCCGGAGAGTGGAGTCCGCCTGGTTCGACGTCCCGGCCTTTTCCTCAACCGATAATTCCACCTGGGCGACATCGGTGATGGGCAAGTGATTGCTGAGGCAGTTGACGGCCTGGGAAATCAAGGGCGCCATCAGATGGCGGATCAAGTCCGTCGTGCTCATCAACGCCTTTTGCAAGCCGTCGCGCGCGGCCAACACCTGATCCTGAATAAATTGATCGAGCTGCGTCCACTGCTCCTCGGTGAGCGTTTCCAGAAAGCGACGCGCCCCTTGCTCGAGATTGTGGACGCCGTCCGGGAGGACGACGCGGGCGGTAGCTGACTCGCGGATCGATTCCCAGAAGGATTCCGGGGACCGAACCGGCGTCGGACTGTAATCGAGTCCTGTGCTGAGGGCCGCGCCGGGCGCGAACTCTTCGAGAGGAATCTGGAGAGCGTCCGGGCCATCGTCTCCCCCGGTAGCGGTGAGCGCTTCTTGCATGTGGCGGAGACGCTGACGGCAAAAAGTCAGATCGCGCAAACGATCGGCGAGCCGTCCTTGCAGGAAGCTGTAAAACTGTTGCACGGCCGACTGCGTATCCTCAGCCAAACACTGGCGGGAGAAGGCGGCGAGGTGATCCATAAAAACGCGCAACAGGCGACGCGATTTGCCGCCGAACCAGCTGAATCCGCCAGCGCCTTCGATGCAGTTATCCAATGCATTTTGCAGATGCTTCTGACTGTGCTGCAATTTGCCGGTTTGTTGCTGCAAACTCTGCTGATGCGCCTCCATCGCTTCGTGGCAGTAGTGGAGGAAGCGATTGAAGGCTGCCTCGGCGAGGGCGATACGCCGGCCCGGATGTTCCATGAGACTGGCCGCCGCCGCGCTGAATCGCTTGTCCCATTCCTCGGCGAGTTTCGACGCCGCCAGCTCCAAGGCGCGCGTGAGCCGGCTTTTCCGCTGCGGTCCCAGGCTCGTGGTGCCGGGCGGTTGCAAGCCGCTTCCCAGCCAGTCCTGCACGCGCGTCAGCGCCTGTCTCGCCCAGGCGCCGGGATCATCTTGGGCTACCATCTGTTGTGATTGCTCCT
This sequence comes from Gemmataceae bacterium, assembly GCA_035653735.1. GTDB lineage: Bacteria > Planctomycetota > Planctomycetia > Gemmatales > Gemmataceae > JAJPHU01. The sequence goes on along the minus strand of DASRBG010000039.1, from coordinate 23,837 downwards.
CAATGGAGGAGAGCAAGCGCGTCAATAATTCGCGCGGACTCCCTTCCAGTTGATTCGCGGCAAGTTCGAGAATGCGATTCGCCAGCGCGTCCGTTTGCAGTTCCGGATCGGCAAGGACACGTGCTTGGGCAGCCTCCAGGAGATCGTGAGCGGTTATGTGGAGGTTGTCGGCGAAGTTGTTCAAGTCGGCCCCGTTATCCAAGGACGCGGCGGCGTGCTTGTCGGGGATGACGGCATACTCATCGAGGGACGTAGCCTGCCATTGTTCGAGAAGGTGCTGGCAGGCGCCGCGCGCGGCCAAATGCAAAAGCAGGCCGCGGGGGAACCACACGGCGTAGGTTCCAAAGCTGCGGAAGGGAAGCACGCCGCGCGAACGACGCATCCGTTCCAGCCGCGTACCCAACGGCGTCGTCAACTCGTGGAATAGGTAGCTGCCAAGGTGCGCCATGGCATCGCGCCGGGCCTCGGGAGTCCGATGCGACAGCGTCACCAAATAGTTATTGTCGTACGCGGGACCTTCGTCCACCAGGCGCGGGCCGTCCGTGCCGTACTGGGCGGTGAATGGCACGGCCGGATCGCTGAAGTGATTCAATTCCGTCAGCGTGGCGTAGAGATTGGCGAGTTCGCCGGGCGGCGTGGCGGGATCGTCGGGCGCGCCGCAAAACAAGAAACTCGTCACCCGGCCATCCGGCTGGTGCAGCTGATTGAGAAGGCGGCGCAGCGAGTAGCCAAGATCGATGAAGAAGCCGCTGCCGCCGCCGCTGCCGCAGCCGATGACGTAGATGCGCGGCACGTTATCGCGTAGAGCCAGGCCCGTCTGGCTGACCGTCTGATAGATGCTATCGGGATGGCAGGCCGTCTGGATCTCGCGGCGCAATCGAGCGATGAGCCGCAGATAATTGTCACAGAAGGCCAACCGCCCTAAAGCGCGCGATCCTTGTGTCTTGAGCGCGCGCGGCATCATGAACAGCTTTTCGCGCGGCAGCCACTCACTCAGCTGATCGAGCTGCCGACGGCGATAGTGGGAGATCGGCTGCAACGGAAGATGGTGGACTTCCGTGGGACGCAAGGCGACTTCGGGGGCTCCGCGCGTGGCCGCTTTGAGGGCGTCGCTGTCGGCGTCGAGGTAGAGGAAACGGACCAGCGGTACTTTTTCGAGATCGCCGAAGCGATCGAGGAAGCGGCAGCGCAGTTCTTGTAGGGCGCGGCGCCCGAACGTGCCGACGCCGATAACGACCGTGGGCCGCAACGCCCCGGTTTGCGGTTGTGCGATCGTCATGCCCAGCCGCGAGATTTCATCGCCGCTAGGGACCGACTCGTCGTTTTTCCCCCCGAGTTCAACCACGTCATCGAGACACGGCACACCATCCTCGCCCGGAAGCTGCTCCAGCAGGATGTTTTCCATCGTATCTGTGATGGATTTGGGCCGGTTGCTATCCCAAGATTGTGCGTCGGGCAGGCTTTCTGGACGCGCCGGCAAGCGTGCCGTGTACAGGGCGCGGACGAAAGCCAAGCAGTTGGGGAAGCGCTTGGCCGGATCCTTGGATAGGGCGCGAGCGACGACAGGTCGTTCGGCTTCCGGCAGCGACCGCAGCTCCGGCTCCTCGTTTATGTGTTGCTGGGCCAACGTCCGAGGATTCTTGCCATTGAAGGGACGCTGACCGGTCAGCAATTCTTGGTAGACGATGGCCAAGCTGTACTGATCGCTGTGGCCGGTGATGGTGCCGCTGAACGTCTCCGGCGGCGCGTACAGGGGCGTCACGCCTCCGAGGATTCCCGATGCCCCTGAGCGTTCCAGGTGCTTGACCAGCCCGAAATCCGCAACTTTGACGCGATCGCTGATGAGAAACAGGTTGCGCGGCTTGATGTCGAGGTGTTGCAGGTTGTGCTTTTCGTTCATGTGGTCGAGCGCTTCGGCGGCATCGCGGACATAGCGCAGCAGCGCATCGCGCGGGATGCCAACGAGTCCGGCCGAGAGGCACTCTTGATTCAAGTCGTGCAAACTCTTATCGGCCAGCTCCATGACGATGACCAGCTCGCCCTCCACGATCTCAATCCGATCCATCGACAGCACGAAAGGATGGCGCACCTCCTTGACGCGATTGAGCGCGCGCAGCTCCTGCTCGGCGCGGGCGCCATCCACGTCCAGGGAATTCAAGTTGCCGAACACAAACTTAATGGCCTTGAATAGGCCGCCGGGGGCTTCGCACTTCCAGACTTCACCGAACCCACCGCTGCCGAGCGGTTCGATAAGGCGATAGCCGGGAATCGGCTCTGTATTCGGCTCGCGCAAGACACTCATAATGATCCTCGCCCCCCTTCTCTGACGAGGCGACTGGCTGCCAAGTTGATACGTTGTGGGGCGGAATCGCCGACTCCAGCCGCCTTGTCGCCCATTTGAATCTTTTAGGGGGCATCATAAAAGGGTAGTTCGCAAGAGAATGCTTGTCCAATGTTCTCGGAATTCGGGAAGCAAACCGCGGGATTTCTCGACTCATCAAATTGCACATTTTGCGAAATCGTACCGCACCGCGCGGCTGGAATAGTTGTGGAAAGCGGCACAGTTGACCTCCGCGGCATAGACAGCCGGAAAAACACCAAAAAGTCGGTGCGCGGCTTGAGCAGGCGTTGATTGCCCGAGCGCGCCAACCTACCGTGTAAGAGGAGAAGCATGGCTGCCTTGAATCGGGCGACAAAGTGACAGAAACGACCGGCATTATCACTTTGCCGCTTTGTCATGGGAGCGGCGGCCGGATGTGCATTGTTGGCAACGGTGAAGCTTCGGCCGTCCCGCTGCTCCAGTGGAGGAATGAGATCATGATTTTGCGACAACTAATGTTCGCGGTGCTTTTTAGCGCCGTCCTCGCCGGCGTGGGGTGTAGCTGCTGTCGGGGCACGCGCGCCGCTTATCCCCCACCCTGTGGTTGTGGTCCAGCTGTTCCCGCGGGCCCGGCCGTAGCGGTCCCGGCTGCTCCCACAGCGGTCTCCGCCGGCTGTCCCACTTGCGTCGGACGCTGATAAACCAATGCAGAATGCAGAATGAAAGCGAGAGTTTTCATTCTGCATTGTGATTTCTCGTTCCCATGCTCCGCATGGGAGCGGAAGTTATGATGCTCCGCATCTTATCCTGCATTCCGCATGAGTTTGCTAATCTCAGGCTACGCCTTGCGACCGCTTCCTGTGATGCACTTCGCGCGCTGGGCAGTGTTTCTCAGCTGAACGAGAAAAAATCGCATCTCGCTTCAATAGAATTGTTGCTTCTGAGCATTCGGGAGTCATACTCTCAACGGTTAATTGCCCGCGCCGCTTGACGGTGCCGGCCGGACCCCGCCTCACACGATTGCTCGCCGAGTCTCGCTGGAGATGTGTCAATCCGCCAAGCCGACTATCGGGGCGTCCGACCGGCGTACGCCTGGCCTCCAGGACGGTGACGTCTGACCCCTGTGAGGCGATCATCCCAGGAAGAGAGGAGTACCTCCCATGCGCCTTACTTATCTGTTGTTGCCGTTAACACTCGCTTTGCTCGCGATAACATCGGGTTGTCACCACCGTCATTGCTGTTGCGGCGGCTGCGTGGCTCCGTGCTGTGCCCCTTGTGGGGCCTGCTGCTGCTACGAGCCAGCCGTTGAAAGCCCGGTACCGCCCCTGGCTGCGCCAGCGCCGCCTGTAGCGGCCCCGCACATGCCCCTGGTCGGCTCGCGCTAGAACAATTGGCCGGTTGATACGATGGACATTGAAAGGAACGTCCCTGGTGGGAACACGGGTGCGGGCGTTAGGCCACGGACCGGATGGTCACGGGATCGCACACCAAACCCGGCAAGATGCCGGGGCCTTCCCGGTTAACCTAAAGGGCACCGCCAGTGGCCCACCAGGGACATTAGAAGATAGCGTAACGGCTCATCGCTGGCCGATCAAGCCACGCCGAGTTGGCTTTTGCACGAATTGGCCACTGTCACTTTACGGTTGTAGCGTCTGCTCCGTCGTCGGCCGGCGCCTTTAGGATTTTCAGAACGAGCTGCCACAATTCGTCGTCTCCGCCGCGGTCCCATTGCATGCGAACCTGAGTCTTGATGCCGTGGGAGGCATCCTTATCCTTCATTTGCTTCATGTGCAAGCAAAAAACCGTATGGGTTTTCCAGGTGCTCGAAAGGCGGTAATCCGATCCCACCCACTTTGAGTTCAGGAGTAGGCCGGCCTCGCTCAAGCCGTCGCGAAGCTTCGCCGATACTTCGCTGACCGATCCAGGGACAACCACCATGGGTCCATACACCACGATCTGACGACCCAGGAACGAATCTCCCATACATCCCACCGCGGTGAGTAACAGCACACCGGTACATACCCTCCCCAGGCAATGGCGCATGGCCTTCCCCTCCAAAGCGATTCGATCGAGAACCGGAAAGGGCGGAACGATAGCCGGGCATGAGGGACGATGCAAGAGCAGTCTTCACTCGGCTGCATGCAGCCCTCTTGAATTCTCCATCTGGGATGGGTATGAGTCATGGCCGGCGATTTGTGCAAACGCCGAGAGTGTCAACCTCGTCGGCGTAGAACAAGATCATCGCGGCAGAGATTTTGCAGGAAGAAGTGGTAGCAGATGGCAGCTTTCGCCAGAACAGCAGGCGTCTCCGATGGTGCGAGGGAGGAAGGGGGCAACATTTTCTACGGTCGTGCCGGAGTTTCCCGTTGCTCCTGGGCTGAAAAAGAGTATGTTGACAGCGCCGGCGAATTGAGTCGCCTCTTTGAAGGACATAGTGCCCCCGCCTGAACATCGCTTCACACCATGCGTGGAAACAGCAGACGGTCGGCGAGCAAGAACGTGAGGCATCCACGGTGTACATCTGGGTGGAGTGCGGAAAATTCTTCCGCGAGTGTCGGCAGCACTTCCATACGACGGGAGCGATCTTGCCCAGCAGTCGTTTTTTGGCCCGCGCCCTGGTTCGTCCCTTGCACGGTCCTCGACCGGCTTGGCGGATTCTTGAGGTTGGTCCCGGCACCGGCTCGGTGACGCGCGAAATCGCGCGCCGCATGACGCCGGCTGACCGTCTCGACGCCGTTGAGATCAACACGCGTTTCGCGGAACTTGTCGAGCGGCGCGTGCGGCAGGAACGCGCCTTCACTCGCTGCCGCGATCAGATAGAAATCATCACCGCGGCTGTGCAGGATTTGCTCGGCACGGGGATGTACGACTTGATCGTTTCGGGACTGCCGCTGAACAATTTATCGCCCCATGAGGTGCGCGAAATCTTCGCCACGTACAACCGTCTCCTCAAGCCGGGCGGCACCTTGACGTTCTACGAGTACACGCTGGTTCGCCAGCTGAAAAGCCCGTTTGTCGATCGCCGCGAGCGCCGCCGGTTGTTCCGGGTCGGCCGGGTCATGCGCGGCTACATCCGAGACTATCAGATCCGCCGCGAACGGATTTTCATCAACGTGCCTCCCGCGACGGTGCGTTATCTGCGCTTCGAGCCGATGACGCCGCGGCCGGCGGCGGAAAAGACCGCACATCCTTCGAGCGTTCTGCTGCTCTGAACACTATTCTCCTCGTTCCCGTCTTCGCATGGGAACGAGAAATCTCGTTGAACGAAGGGAGTCGTTCATGATCCGTCGCTTGCCGTGCGCCTGCATGGGTGCCCTGCTTATGCTTGCATTTTCCATCCCCGATCGCGCTGCGGCGAAGCCGCCCGATCCGTCCGAGGATGGAGCTTCCACTGTCAAGCCTTCTAATCCAACCATCGAAGTGCTCCCCATGCCGCATGAAGACACAGAGGCCGCATGCCCCTACTTGCGTCAACAGCGGATCGATCGCCACGCCTGCCAGATCGCCGATCCGGAAATGAGCCGCGATGTGCTCGAAAACCTCAAACGCTTGGAAGAAGCAGACGATCTCCTGGAACTGGCGAAAGAACTGGCTCATGAGGGGTTGCTCGATGCTGCGATGGAATGCTGCAATCGCGCCGCGGAGTTGTGTCCCGGAAGTCCGTGTGCGGAACGCGCCGTCAATACCATGGCGGACTTGGCGCTCGGATGCGATGACGATCAAGTCATTACCATGCCCAACCCCAAATACATGCTCAGTTCCGAGGCCACGGAGCCGGGCATCGGGCCGATGGTGGGCGGATTGATGAAGGCATGTCATCTGCTGATGAATCAGGGCATGCAGCACCAGGCGGCGGAGCTGGCGCGGCAGGCGTATGCTCTCGATCCGCAGCGGGTCATGGCCGATCCGCTCATTTACAAAATGCACTTGCTCACCGAGTCGCCGCCGACACATCCCGCCGGGGCGAGCGAGGAGAGCGAACCGCAGACGTGTCCCTACTGCCCGAGCATCGGCAAGCCAATCCATGAGATCGTGCCGGAAAAAAAGAAGAATGCGGCCGATGATATTTCACTGATCGTGCCGCCGCTGATCGAGAGCATGCCGTTCGAGATTGCCGCCGATACGGATGGCGGATTGCAACTCCATGCAGATTGCCCACTCGGGAGCAACATCTATCACTTGCGGTACGCGCACGGTTGCCTGGCGATTTGGAAAACACAAGACGATAGCCAGACGAAACCGTGACGTTTCATGTGTTCATCCTTCGGTTGTTGCTCCGAGCCTGAAGCGTAAGCGAAGAAACGTCTTCGCTTACGCCTTCAGGCTCGGATGCGTTACGACACAGGATACGGACCGTCTCGGAACGTGCGGTCATGATAGCCTTTCGATCCAACCGCACGCGCCAGCGGGCTGCGCGGATCCTCCCCGGATCTCAAGCACTCGATGATCCGCCGGAAGTCATACTTCGGCTGCCAATCCAGCTCACGCCGCGCCCGTTCATTTACATAGATGCGGTCGATGCGGGGAAACATTCGCCAACCGCGGTGCGCGTACTCCTCCTCGTATTCCGGCGTCCGCCGTCGTACTACGAGCGAAGCGTTCCGACGCAATTCGGGCAGATCGTCGGGCTGGAATGGCGTCGTCGCGCTGATGATGTATTTCCCGAAACCGATCCGGTGGACCTTCTCGATGGCGAGTAAGTGGGCATCCACGACATCCTGGAGGTCAACACGCCGGAAGAGGTACTCATTTGCTTTGACGTTGGCGTCCTCGTAATCCCGCCGGATCGCGGAGTCGTCATCTATCTCTGGGAAAAAGCGCGAAGTCCGCAGAACAAGGCAGGCGAGTCCGTGGAGGCGATGGAACAGCTCGCACAGATCCTCGGCAGCTGTCTTGGTCACGCCGTAGATGTTCTTCGGCACGGGCCGCACATCTTCCGTCACCCAAACCGCGGGATCCCCTGGAGCCGGCGTCAACGCTCGGCCAAAGGCGCTGGTCGTGCTCGTGAACACGAAGGCCGCGACGCCGGCAGCCGCCGCTTCCTCCAGGAGGTTCAGCGTTCCCGTGATATTGGTGTCGATAAAGTCCTGTCTCGTGTGCGTGGCGACGTGGGGTTTGTGCAGTGTCGCTGTGTGTACGATGGCATCCATGCCTTGCACGCAGCGCCTCACGAACTCGCGGTCCGTGATTGAACCGACATGGCTCGTGTAGGGCGATGCCACTCGATCGAGTCCGACGACTTGGTGCGGCAAGTTGTGGAAGGTGCGAAGCAGCGCCTCGCCGAGGTGCCCGCTGCTGCCCGTGATCAATACTTTCATGTGGATTGCCCAGAGGAGGGTGGTGAGCCGGGAGGGATGCGGAGGGCCCAGATAACCAACCCCCGCTTCTGTCCCTGCACCATCGCAATTTCGGTCAGGTGTCCCACCTGCTGGAAGCCCAGGCTCTCGTTGATCCGCCGGGTAGCCTCATTGTGGTCGAAGTGCATACTGAGCAGCGTGGTTACTCCCAACCTTGGGCACTGTTCGATCACCCACTGTTTGATCCGGCGTCCTATCCCTCGGCGATGGTAGGCCGTGGCGATATACACGCTAATCTCGGCCGTGGCGTCGTAGGCGGGCCGGCCTGCGTAGAACGAAGACAGATAGGCCGTGGCGACCACCACTCCGTCTACCTCCACGACCCATATCGGCCGCTTGTTCGGGTCGAATTTACCGAACCATTCGAGGCGATCATCGACGGAAACCGGCTTGGTGTCCGCCGTGGACCAGCCGGCCGGGATGGACTGGTTGTAAATGTCCACGATTGTCGGCAAGTCAGTCTCGGTCGCGTTGCGGATGTGCAAGTCCACCGCGTTGTCCTCCTCACTGTGCTTTCTCCATGCACTTCCCTTGTTATACCAGCCCGTAGCGCAAGCAAGGGATCGTATCCATTTGACATGTGCGTATAATCGTATACGAAACGATGAGGCACAGCTATGCGGATCGAGGCGGCCGATTGGTTGTTCCTGCGATCCAGCGAGGAGTCGAGGTTTGCCACATATTGACCAGTTGGCCGTGTTGACCGCCGCGGATCAAGCAGCGATCGAGCTACCGCTGGACGAGTTCACTCGTACCCGTGGGTTCGTTTGGAATCCTAAGCCGTTCGCACTCGCCTTACGGGACGATAGCGGCGGCATCCGGGGCGGGCTGATTGGGAGCCTTCAATGGAGTTGGCTGCGCATCGACATTCTCTCGGTGGCGGAGGATTGGCGCGGAGCCGGATGGGGCCGGCGGCTGGTCGAGGAGGCAGAGCGGCTAGCGGTTGCGACGGGCTGCCGGCAGGCATGGGTGGACACGTTCAGCTTTCAGTCGCCGGGATTCTACCTTCGGCTGGGCTATCGGGTGTTCGGTGAATTGCCCGACTATCCGCCCGGACAAACCCGCTATTTCCTGGCTAAAGTACTAACGCCAAGCCTGCAAGGGAGGAAGTATGGATAAGGTCAATCTCACGGAAAAATTCGCCCTCTTTTCTGAGTACTGGAAGCCGAAGATCGTCGGGGAGTTGAATGGCCAGCAAATCAAGCTGGTCAAGTTTCAGGGGCCTTTCGTGTGGCACCTCCACGAGATCGAGGATGAGTTGTTCCTCGTGGTCAAGGGACGGTTTCGGATGGAATTTCGTGATCGCCATGTCTGGCTGGAGGAAGGCGAGTTCCTCATCGTCCCTCATGGTATCGAACACCGACCTGTGGCTGACGAAGAAACGCACGTTCTCCTGTTCGAGCCAGCCTCGACTCTGAACACCGGGAATGTGAAGAATGAACGGACAGTGGAACACCTTGACAGGCTTTGACCGATGGCAGAACGAGTGGCCAAGAGGTGCGTCTGCGATGCTATTCATGGTTATCGAGCGGTTCAAGGATCGTAACCCGTCCCCAATCTACGCCCGGCTCCGGGAGCACGGGCGTGGGATGCCCGATGGACTCCGGTACGTCGATAGCTGGGTGGAGGCCAACTTCGATCGTTGTTTCCAACTCATGGAGTGCGACGACGTGCTCCTGCTCCAGCAATGGATATTGCAATGGCGCGACCTCGTTGAGTTCGAGATTGTGCCCGTCAGCCCATCCAAGTCTATCCGGGAATTGTTCTCAGCTGCCGGTGGTATCAACCGCGAACCGTCTCCAGCCACAAACTGAGCGAGTTATGCTGAAAGAGCTGACAAAGGCCGACTGGCTACGCATTCTGGACTTTCCAGCGTCTCGAATTCCGGACGTGGTGATCCTCCGCGGCACGCGAAACTTTCGTAGCCAGTACAAGGCCATGCTCCCGTACTTCGAGAACGTCCTTGAAGTGGGCACGCCGAACGGCGTCCTCGAAGACGTGTTGATCGGCGAGGTGCGCGGCCGATCGGTAGGATTCGCCTGCGTCTACGGCAGCTCGATGGCATCGGAAATCGTTCACCTCTTCGGCGTACTGGGTACGCGGGCGGTTATTCAGATCGGTAACTGCGGCGCGCTGGCGGACGACTTCCTCGCAGGTGACTTGTTCGTCGCTGATCGGGCTTTCTGTGGCGAGGGAGCGGCCCAATACTACAAAACGGATGGCAAATGGGTGGCAGCAAGCAAGGAACTTCTGCAATCCAAAACGCTCTCCACGTTGAATAAAGAGGATTATCGCATCGGGTCGATTTACTCGACGGCGGCCCTTTTCGCCGAGGGGGAGAAAGATATTGAACAGTGGTTCCAGGAAGGTTTCGCGGCAGTCGATCTGGAGACAGCGGCGACCTATGCGGTGGCCGAGCACTTCGGAATGGAGCGCCTGTCGATCCTCTTCGCCTTCGACAATCCCCGACGCCGCGAGCATTTGCTGTTGAGCGACGCGGCCAAGGATGTGCGCCGGGCAGAGGCCAACGCGCGCATGACTCGCCTCGCTCTAGACCTGGCGGTTGAAATCGGCGAGCGAGAAAGCAGAAAGCCGATATCCGCCGTCATCACGCGGGAACGCCCCGATAGCGCCGATGCCATTACCCTGATTGCCGAGCTTGAAGCACATCTTGACCCGTTCTATCCAACCAAGAGCCGTCACGGTTATAGCGTCGAAAAGTTGATCGCGCTTGGCGTCGCGTTTTTCATCCTGCGCGAGAACAGTACTCCTGCCGCCTGTGGCGGAATCCAACTGTTTGGCACCGAGTATGGTGAGCTGAAGCGCATGTATGTTCGTCCGCAGTTTCGCGGTTTGGGTTTCGGCAAACAGCTGCTCGATCATTTAGCGGACTATGCCCGAACACACGGAGTCGGCCTCCTTCGCTTGGAAACCGGCATTCATCAAACAGCAGCCATCCGTTTATACGAAGGAATGGGGTTTCAACGCATCAGGCCGTTCGGAGAATACATTGAGGATCCGCTCAGTCTGTTTTACGAGAAGCGAATCATCTAAGGGCCGCGTAACATCCGGAGAGTTTCATGCTTATAGCCCTCGCATCGCCTCGTGTCGCCGCCTCCATCGATGAGGGATTAGACAAGATCAAGCAGCTCGTCGCAGAAGCCGCGGCCCAGGGCGCGGAGATCGTGTGCTTCCCGGAGGCATACCTTCCCGGTTTGAGAGGGCAAGATTTTGACGTGCTTCCCTTCGATCCGGCGACGCAAGAACGGGTCATCCTGACCGTGGGGCAGGTAGCGCGAGCCTACTCGACGGCCGTGATTCTTGGCACCGAACGAATCACGACCGCGGGGCGGCAGATTGCCGCCTATGTCATCGACGCGAGCGGCCAGGTTCAGGGGTATCAAACCAAGAACCAAATCGATCCGACCGAGGATCGCTTCTACGTTCCCGGGAACACTCGGCGGATTTTCGAGATAAGCGGGGTCAAATTCGGAGTGGCGATCTGTCACGAGGGCTGGCGCTACCCCGAGACGGTGCGATGGGCGGCGGTGCGAGGCGCGAAAATCGTCTTCCACCCTCAGCACACCGGATACGAACGCGAGGGCGTCCGGCTGACTCAGTGGGGCGCGGCCGACGCACCGTATTATGAGAAGGCAATGATGATGCGCAGCCGGGAGAACACGATCTATTTCGCCAGTGTCAATTACGCGCTGCGTTTCCAGGAATCGGCAACCAGCCTCATTGCCCCGTCAGGCGAATGTCAGGCGTACTTACCCTACGGTCAGGAAGGCGTTCTGGTGCAGCCTATCAGCGTCGAGGAGGCAACCGGTTTGCTCGCTCATCGATACGCACCGGAACGTTATCAAGAATTCATTTCCGAGTCTGAAGCGTAAGCGAAGAGACGCCTTCGTTTACGCTTCAGACTCGGATACAAAGTCGCTGCAATTCCTTCCCCTATCGCCCCGCGTCCTTCACTCGCCAGCATAACGCCGTCAAGGAGAGTGCCGGAAATCGATAGGTAAATCGTCCCGACTCCGCCTTGAACCGCGAGGCCGTCACCGCGGCGCGCTCCGGATCGCCGAAGCTATTGGACACATCTGGTTCGCCCGCCTTTTGGCGATCCGCAATCGTCCATATCTCAACTTCCTGCGCCGTGTCGCCGAAGGCGGTCAAGTCCAGTGGTCTTGTCACATCGCTTAATCCGTCGTTGACGGCAAAGAGCGTCACGAACTTGCCGTCGGCCGAGAGGGTCGCGCTCACGTCCGGCTTGTGGTTCACTGGCAGCGACGATTCGATTCGCAGCGGCCGATTGCCGGCGCGGGTGGCATAAAGCTGCTGGGCGTAGTACGTCGGCGTTTTATACAAACGGTGATTGTCGGTCTGAATGATGCCGGAGCAGAAACTGTTGGTCAGGTTGGAGCGATTGGCGATGTCTACCACATCGCAGTGACGGTGCAGCAGGTTGTGATAGCGCGAGCAAGCCAGGGCATTTTCCAGGGTCCACAAGCGAGCGCGCGTCGGTCCCCAGTCGCCGCCAGTTGTGTTCCATTCCGTGACCGCAATCTTGATCGTTCGCGTCGGAGCCAGCTTCCGGCACAAGGCGCGGACAGCATCGAGATCGTTCTCCTCTGCCTTCAAGTTGGCGCAGTCGTAATGGTGCGGACAAACGTAATCGATCCACTCGCCCCCCTGCCGCAGCACGCCCGCCGTCGGATAGCTCGACAGCAGCGTGATGGATGGATCGGCCTTCTTTAACGCTTTGCAAAAATTAGCAAGACGGTCCTCGTATTCCCGCCCGGAACGCTCATTGCCGATCTGCCAGAATTTGACGTGATACGGCTCCGGATGACCGTTGCGCGCGCGGAGCTTGCCCATCGGCGTGTCGGCAGCGCCGTTAAAATACTGCACTTGCTCGGCGGCATCCTGCGGCGTTCGCCCGGTGACGCGAATGCACAAGAGCGGCTCCGCGCCAACCAGCCGACAAAACTGCACGATCTCTTCCAGTCCCGGAGCAGTCGGCTGCAAGCCTCCCCACGCCCGAAATGGTTTGCGCTTATCTGGATCGCCAATCGTATCTTTCCAGTCGAAGGAACCGTAACCTGGTTCATCAAGAGCGCTGCCGCCAAAGCGAATGATGCCGGGTTTCAACGCCTTCACCGCCGCGACCACGTCCGGACGCCAGCCGCCTTTCGTGTCCTCCGGCATCAGCGAGGCGTTGTCCAACCACAGCGTACCCGGACCCTGGAAGGAAATCGCCAGCGTCGCATTTGTCTCGGGCTCGCTGGGGACCAGGCGCGCGCTGAATTTCTTCCAGGCGATTTCCGGCGTCAGTTCGGCGGAGGCGAGCACCTTACCCTCCCGATGGAGCTGCACGCGCACTGGACCCGTGAAGCCGGATCGCCGCAGGTAGCAGTGGAACGAACACGCCCTGTCGCGTTCGATGGCGATGCCGTCCTGCGAAATTCCCACCGTGCAGGGAGCGCCGGCCTTCGCATCGATCTTTTGGCAGACCGCGCCGCTAATCGGCTCATGGCGATCCAAGCTGTACTCGGCACGATTGGCCGCTCCGCTGGGATACCAGGGTTTTTCGCGGAAATCGGTCTGCCGCAGGTAAGCGAATTTATACGGCGTCAACCCCTCGAAACTGCCGTCGTACAGTTTCTCCGCCCACATGCCCGGCACGAGATTGCACAGATATTCAATGAATTGGCCATATTGCATCGGATTAATCGTGCCGGGCCGCAGGAATTCGCGCGTTATCTTCAAGGGCGCCTGGCTTGGGTCCACGTCCGATTTGCCTCGGTCATCGCCTCCATTGGCCTGGCTCGTTCGGCCAAGAAGGGATAGGGTTCCCAAGACAAGAACGCAAGCAGTCCGCATGGGCTATCCTCCGCTGTGGGATGAGGGACAGAGAGAGGATGATACGTTAGTAGACAGAGAGGAAGGTGGCCAGCGGGCAATTTCTGACTCATCCTCCAGCACCTTTCAGAGAAACGGGAATGCCGAGAGTCGGTTAAGTATGGCGTAGGGTCGCGTCTATCCGGTAAATTAACAACGACCACTGGATCACACGTCTCATGAGGCACCGCCATGGATTCCAAATACGCGGAGGAAACCGAACCGCGCGGTTGGTTCGAGCGGCTGCACCTGATCTGGCCGATGCTGTTTCTGGTTGGCTGGGTCCTCTATGAGCTAACGACCCAATCGACAGTGGGCGCGGTGGCAGTGTGTCTCAAATTCGGTTGGGAGGATTTCCGCGCGGCCATCTGGCTGCGGCGCGTCGATCCCTGGCGTTTGCGCGGTAGGGCGTGTTTCTGGCTTTATTTAGCATCGGGACTAGCGAAGATGGCTGGTGTTGCTTTCTTAATGAGTCTCGCGTTTGCGGCTGTCATGCCCAAAGGCCCCGCCGCTCAGGGGCCGCGCTTGCGAGCTACGGTGGAACTGATCGTCTGGACTTGGTCGACGATGGTTGCTGGCTTGAGTTGTGCGGTTGGGACCCTTGTCTACGCCCTCATTTTGGCATGGTGGGGTAGGTTCAAACTCTGGTTGAGCCGCGACTTACATCTCGCTCGCATCCGCAACGACTGGCCGCCTTATGGCCCGATCTGTGTTCAGAACAATCGGCTAGCATTCTTGTTTGTTTGCGCCCGAATTGGTGATATCATCCCCTGGATCATTTGCTTTTGTGTTGGATTCATTATCGCGTTGCAAAGCAACGACGGATTTGCCCTCGTAATTAGCATGGGAGGAGTGCTCTTCATTTCCCTGTGTTATCCGATGCTCATACTCCTACTAGGCGAGCGAATACACCGGCGGTTGGTCGCGTCTCATCCATGCGAATGTTGGGACGATGATGCCGTATCCTCGCCCGATGCCGAAAGCATCGCGGAAATGTCCGGCAATCCGATAAAGTAAAAGCATGACTTTCATCCACGGTTATCTCTTGTCCGGGTTGCTGCTTGTCGGCGTGCCGGTGTTGTTGCATCTCATCATGCGGCAGAAGCCGCGGCATTTGCAGTTTCCCGCTTTTCGCTTCCTGCGCCAGCGGCATCTCATCAATCGCCGCAAACTGCGATTCCAACATGTGCTGTTGCTCCTCTTACGTATGGCCGTGATTGCCGCGTTGTGTCTGGCGCTGGCCCGGCCGCGCGTCGCGGCGGAGCGCGTGGCGTCGCTTTTCAATGACGATCGTCCCATCGCCGCCGTGCTGATTTTCGACACCAGCCCCAGCATGGATTATAGCGCCGCCGGACGCACGCGCTTGGAGGAAGCCAAGCAGCGCGCCCGCGAGTTGCTTGATGAGATGGACGGCGGCAGTCAGATTGCTCTGCTTGATAGCGGTGATGATGCCGGCGAAGGCGGTGCGGAGTGGATGTCGCCGGCGCTGGCGCAGACGCGCATTGATGGATTGCGCATCCGTCCGGCCAACGCGGCGCTAAATCGACAGATCGACCGGGCCGTGAAGCTGCTGGAGAAAGTCGGTGAAGGCGAGGATCCGCCGCCGCGATTTTTGTATTTGTTCTCCGATCGCACGCGCGCCTGCTGGGATCCGCGTGCCGGTCCCCGGACGATGCCCGAAAGCGTTCGCGCTCTCTTCGTCGATGTTGGCACCGAGAAACCGAAAGATTTGGCCATCGATAAAGTGGAGATCGTTCCGCCCATCGTCGCGCCCGGCGAACGCATCCAGGTTCAAGTCACTGTTCGCGCAACCGGGACGGACTTTGACACGGAGCTGCTTTGCCAGCTCGACAACGACGCGGATTCGGAAGGTTCGCCCGACAAGCAGGCAATCCAGCTCGCCGCCGGCCAAGGGCGCGTCCTTGTCTTCGAGCGCAAGGCGCCGCCGCATCCCCAGGGCGGACCCGCCGAGGCGACGTATCAGGTCACGGTTCGGCATCAGACCGCCGATGCGTTGCCCTTCAATAACACCGGTTTCGCCACGTTTCTGACACGCGAGCGGCGCAAGGTGCTGACCCTCGTGGCAGACAAGCCATCCGAGCCGACCCCTTGGAAGGGGTGGCAGACGGCGCTGAACGTGGGCGAGTTGTTCGAGTGCGAAATCCGCCCCGCTTCGGAGGCGGACAAGCTGGACGATAAGGCGTTGCTCGACTACCCCGTTGTGTGCGTGTTCCAGACCGTGCCCAGCGCTGGGGTCTGGCAAAAGCTAAAACGCTATGTCCAGGGCGGGGGCGGTCTGGTGTTGGTGCCCGGTGGCGAGGAGATGCGAGGTCGCGTCCAGCAATACAACGATGAAGGAATGAAGGCAGGATTGTTGCCGGGAACGCTTGAGAAAATTGTGACCAATCCGCCCGGTCAGCGATTGATTCCTTGGGCGCGTTTCCAGGCTCACCACCCGATCCCGGCGTTTTTCGACAAGGCGATCCGCACCGCCGATCCCGATTTCGGCAAACCACAATCGTGGCCGGGCGTCAACGCCTACTGGTCCGTGAAGCCCGCGAAGAAGGACACTGTTGTGTTGGCAACGTATGCGGAGGAGGAGCGTCATCCGGCCCTGCTCGATCGCGCCGTCGGCCGCGGGCATGTCATCTTGTTCACGACGCCGATGGACGCGCGCGAGGTGGACCGCAATCGTCCCTGGCACAACTATTGGGGCCTGGATTCGTCGTTCGGCCTGGTGCTGGAAGATCAAGTGTGCCGCTATTTGGCGGGCGACTCGACGAAACCGGAACTGAATTATTTCTGCGGCCAGACGCCGCACGTGCCGCTGCCGTCCTCGCTGGCAGCGCCACCCTACACGCTGGATGGACCCGGGCTGGCCGTCGCCGAAACGAACATCAAGGCGAACGAGGGTGACACGCAATTGTCACTGCCGCAGGCAGTCGTTCCGGGCAATTACGCCGTCCGCGACGCCAGGAGACGCATCGTCGCGGGATGCAGTCTGAACATCCGGCCGCAGGAAAGCGAGTTGGAGCGCGTGCCGGCGGATGAGATCGAATCGGTGCTGGGGAAGGAAACGTTGTTGCAAGTGGGCCGCACGATTAGTCTGAAGGACGCGATGGCAGGGATGCGGCCGCCGCCCGTCGAATTGCTGCCGTGGTTGATGATGGCCGTGCTGATCGCGCTCATGGTCGAGAGTTTGTTGGCCAATCGCTTCTATCGCCGCGCTGCGCCGGATGCGGATGCGGGCGCGAAAACCAGCGAGCCGAGAGCGTAAGCGACGGGAGCTTTCCTCCGATCGACGGCTACAAACCGAGATACGGCCGAGGTCCAGATTTAGGTTGACGGTGAGTTTATCGTGGGGTTGTAATACCGGAATTAGACTGCGTTTGCCGGATTTTGGCCGCGCATAAAGAACAAATTGGGCGTCAGCTATTCTCTATCAATGAGGTCGACATGCCTATTCACCAGCCAATCTCCAATCCGCAGACCGTTGGCAACATCGGGCTGTTTTACGTTTGCTATCGCCTTTCATGCTTTGGCTGGAACGTCATGCCAACAGCACGAAACGCCAAGGGCATCGACATCCTGATCTATAACCAAGACGCTTCCCGAAAGCTGACGATCCAAGTAAAGACACTGTCGAAAGGGATTCCTGTCCCTTTGGGCAATAAAATGGATCACCTCTTCGCAGACTTCGTGGTCGTATGCCGGCATGTTATCCGCGAAACCCCGCAGTGCTTCGTATTGACGCCGGATGAAGTTCGGCGGTTGGCACATCGGGGCGAAAAGAATGGCAAGGTGAGCTTCTGGTTGCAACCCCGCAACTACGATACCGATGAGTTTCGCGAAAAGTGGGAGGAGAGAATTGGAATAGGCCTCGTCCCTCCGCTTCCTCTAGTCCCACCTTCGGCAAAGCCTGTTGTATTGGGTGTGTCGATCATACGGAAATCGTAGGAAAGCAAGAAAATTTTTAACGTAATTGAGGTCTTATAACAATATAAAACGGACGATGTCGAAGGGAAGGGACGAGCATCGTGTCATGGTTATAATTGAGAATGCGTTGGTCAAAGACCAAAAGTTGCGGAGAAAAATCATGGCCAAGAAAGCAAATAGCCTTCCGCTCGACTCGTGGGCCGATGTGATCGGGGCTACAACTGAGCAGGTCAAGACCGCGTGGGACGACCTGCTGCGCCGAGGGCTGGCCATGACGAAAGGCGGCAAGCCCACGGTTTCACCCCTGGCTCTGCGCCGCGCCAACAGTGCGGTCCAGCGCAAGCTAGCGGCGCATCTGGCCGGGTTCTTGCTTACCGAAAACTCCTTCATCGCGCGCCCGGCGGGCGATCCGCCCGGCAGTCCCAGAATTCTGAATACCCGAATCACCGTAGAGCACATCGCCCACTACTTCAAGGAAGGCTGGGGAGTGACGGACATCCAACGCGATTTGCCGCAACTGATCCGTGAGGAAATTGAAGCTGCCATTCAGTACTACCTGAACCATCGCGACGAAATCGAGCGAGATATGCGGCGCAGCCAGCAAATCTATGCGGCTCACGCCCCCAAGCAGGAGTCGATCGCAACGTGACTAAGGAAGGACGCCGCGAAGAAGCGCTGTTCATCCACTTGCTCTGTGACGTGATGATCCCGGCCGAATTGGCGGAAGCGCTCCGGACGCACGGCTACGATGTGGCGGAAGCGCGCGTACTTCCTCTCGACGTGCAACAGGACGACGAGGCCATCCTGGAAGAAGCGACGCGCCAGGATCGCGCGGTCGTGACCTGCAATTACAGCGATCCCCAAAGCAACTTCTGTGTCATTCACGACGAGTGGCAGTCCCAGGGCAAGGAGCACGGCGGCATCATCCTGGTCCCTCAGCATCAGGTCAGCAGTCGTTCGCGCCGCTGGGAAGTGCGCGACCGCCTAATCAAGTTCCTGAACTGCTATTTAGCAGATGAACTGCGGAATCAACTGTGGTGGCTTCCCCAAAGTTGAACGAGAAACCTGCTATCTTGAAAGCACGGTTGCGCTCCCGGCTCGTTAAGGAATGGACATGAGCGTGGTTATCGATCCCATTTGGCCGTGGTCCTACTTGCTTCCGTTCGTGGCGTCCGCGACTGCCGATGTCGTCGCTGCGGTCGCGCTCTCCGGCCTGATGGCGTTGCTGCTGCCGATACTCTGGCAGGTACGGCCGGGCGGCGTCAGTCCGCGCCAGCTGGTGCGCGTGGGCGGGGCGCTGTTGGCCATGTCGCTCGGCTGGGTGGCGATTCATACCTGGAGCTTTACCAGCGCTCCGGCTGGTCGTCTTCACGGTTTGGCGATGGCCGCGCTCATCGTGCTGCCCGCCGCGCTTGTCGGCGTCACCATTTCCACCTATCTCGCTGGTCCCGCCGCGAAGCGGCGCCGGACTATCGCCGTTCTCGCTCTGCGTCTCGTGGCATTTCTGTTGGCTGGCCTGGCGATCGTTCGCCCGTCGCTGGCATATCCGGAACACAACCCGTTGCGTTCGCTCTTGCTCATTGTTTGCGATCATTCCGCCAGCATGACCATTCAAGACGAGTCGGGCCATCAATCGCGCTGGGAGCTATTGCTGCGAATGCTGCGCGAGAGCGGCTCGGAGCTGGATCGGCTGCGTGAGGGACAGCAGATTGACGTGCGCTTTTACAAATTCGCCGGCGATGTGGAGGAATTTCCGCTTGACGAACCCGGCACGGCCGACGGCAAACGCACCGACACGGGCGCGGCGCTTCGCTCCCTGTACGAGCAGCGCGACGGCCAGCAGCCGCCGCGTTATCTGCTGCTTCTCAGCGACGGCGCCGACAACGGCAACGCCCGCGCGCCGGCCTTGCCCGAGGCGTCGCGCTGGCGCAGTCTGCCCTGTCCCATCCACGCCTTCGCCTGCGGCAATCCCACCACGGCCGATCGCCAAAACGATATTGCCATCACCTCCCTCGCTACCGAACCGGCCCTGGTGCCCAGCAAGGGCAAGCTTACTGTCAAGCTCGGTATCGATGCCCCCGGCTTCGAGAACAGCACGGTGCGCGTTCGCCTGTTCCTCGATAACGAGGAAGCGCTGGCCCGCGATGAAGTGTTGACGTTGACAAATGGAAATTTGCTCAAGCTGGAATGCAACGTGCCGGCCAAGCCCGGTGAGGTCAAGCTGCGCGTTCAGGTCGATGATCCTCGGCGCAAGGACGAGGCGCCCAAAGGCGATCTGTTCCCGCTCAACAACAAAATTGAGACGTACATTACCGTGACCAAGGAGGGGGTCAGCGTGCTGCTGGTGGACAAGCAGCGCGCCATGGAGCCGCAATTCATCTGCGATGCGCTGACGAAGGATCCACGCATCCGCGTGACACCGGTCTGGCTGCGCGGCGGACAAACCATCGACGCCAACAGCGGCGATTTGTTCCACTTCGACCGCCAGCCCTATGACGTGATTATCCTCGGCGATGTGACGGCCGCGCAGATGAAGGCCGTCAACCCGCAGGCGCTGGAGTCCATCGAGCGTCTGGTCTCGAAAGGGGCCGGTTTCCTTATGCTCGGCGGCTACTCCACCTTCGGCAATAGCGATTGGCAAGGCACGCCCATCGAGAAGATGTTACCCATTGATTTTTCGACTTCGCGGGGGCAAATTGAGGAAAACCGCAAGATGCTGCCGACGCAAAACGGCCTGGGCAGCTTCGGCTATCTCCTGCGCCTCAGCGATGGCGAGAAGCCGGAGAAAGCCTGGGAGACATTGCCGGAGCTGGAAGGCATTTCACGGCTGCGCAAGTCGAACAAGGGAATCGAAACCGTGCTGGCCGAGTCCAACCGGGGTGAGCCGATCCTGATCGCGCAAAACTACGGCGACGGCCGGGTGCTGGCCTTTGCCGGCGACACGACGAATCGCTGGGTGGTCAATCCGCAGAAGCAGCAAATGCACGGGCGATTCTGGCGGCAGATGGCGCTGTGGTTGGCCAGGCAAGAGAATGCCGAGGGCAGCGTGTGGATCAAACCGGACACACGGCGTCTGCCGGTGCGCAGCGACCTCGGATTCAGTGTCGGCGTTCGCAGCCGGGGCGGCGTCGATCTCAAGGACGGCGCCTACACCGTCGAGGTAGCTGGACCCGATAAGGTCAAAACGCCGGTGCCGACGGCGCGGACGGCCAACGACGATCGCGGCACCTTCGTCAAGACCGATGTTCCCGGCGAGTATCTCATCACCGTCCACGGCAAAGCGAAAGATCCCGCGAGCGGCGAAGTAATCGACGGAGAGTCGTCGGCGCATTTCATCGTCTACGATGAGGACATCGAGATGATGCGCCGCGCCGCCGACCATGATTTCCTCAAGAAACTGGCATCTGCCGGCGGGGGCGACTTCCACCGCATCGAGGAATTACCGGCGTTCCTGCGCCGCATGCAAAGCGAGAACCTGGAGCGCAACAAACCGAAATTGATCCTCCGCCCCGACTGGCGCACGACGGGGCGATCATCGTTTTTGATGATCTTTTTTGTGTTATTTGTGACGGCGCTATCTGTCGAGTGGTTGCTGCGCCGCCGCTGGGGGATGGTGTGAGGGCGCTTACTAGATGGCGGGCTGATCCGCTTAGACAGGGCAATTTTCCTGCTGCCGCGTCGATGCCAAGAGCGCGGTCAGTGTCTGGGGATCAGCCGGCTTGACCAGATGATGATCGAAACCGGCCTCACGGGAACGGCGCACGTCTTCGGCCTGGCCGTAGCCGGTCAGGGCCACCAGCATCGGCCGCGGCGATAAATTCATCGCGCGCAGACGCCGGGCCACTTCGAGACCGTCCAAGCCCGGCAAACCGATGTCGAGCAACACGACTTCCGGCAGAAATGTCTCGCATTCTTTCAGGGCCGAAAGGCCATCGTAACAGAGCTGCACGACGTGCCCGCTAATCTCCATCAGCATCGATAGAGTTTGAGCGGCATCCGTATTATCGTCCACGATCAGCACGCGTCGGCGCGATGGAACAACCGGCAAGACGCCGGTTCCATCCAAAGATGCGACACCGGTCCCGTTCGTGGCGGGAAGGGACTCCTCCGCGGGGCAAATCGGCAAATGGATGACGAACTCGCTGCCCCGATTGGGACCTTCGCTGAACGCCTCCACTTGGCCGCCGTGCATTTCGATCAGCTTGTGAACCAACGTCAGACCGATCCCCAGGCCGCCTTGCGAGCGATCCAGCGAACGATCCACCTGCTTGAACAGTTCAAAAATCGACGACAGCATGTCCTGGGGAATGCCCATGCCGTTATCGCGGACGCGGAGCTGCATCGTGTCGTCCCGGCGTTCCACGCGCACATCAATGCGTCCGCCCTCTTCGGTATATTTGGCCGCGTTGTTGAGCAGATTGCTGATGGCCTGGGCCAAGCGGATTGGGTCGCCGCGAACGTACAACGGCTCGGGCGGCAACACGATCGTCAGCTTGTGTTTGCGGGAATCGATGAGAGGATGGCTCGTTTCCACGGCGCGAGTAACCACGCTGGCTATGTCCACTTTTTCTGTCTTCAAATGGATCTTGCCGCGCGTGATGCGCGACAAATCAAGGAGGTCATCGACGATGCGGGTGAGCTGATGCACCTGGCGATCGATCATCTCGCGAAGGAGGATGGACTCCGATTCTTTAGAGCCGCGCACGTGGAGAAGTTGGAGGGCATTCCGGATCGGCGCCAGGGGATTGCGCAGCTCGTGGGCGAGCATGGACAGAAACTCGTTCTTCTGGCGATCGGCTTCCTGCGTATTGCGGTAGAGACGAGCATTGTCCAGGGCGATGGCGGCGCGCCCGGCAAGTTCCTCGGCCAGGGCGAGATCGGATGGTTTATAGAGACGTCCGGACGGCCCCATGCCGAGAGTCAAAACGCCCAGAGCGCGGCCGCGCGCCAGCAAGGGGATGAGGGTCGAAGATCGCAAATCGAAATTCGGCCGTGGCGCTTCCCCGTTCGGCAATCCGGGGATCCCCACCAGATCGGCGGAGTAATCGGGTCGGCCCGATTCCAGGACGCGGCGGATCGCCTCGCCCAACCGCTCGTGCAGTCCATCCAGAGCGGATACCGAGAAGACGCGTACGCCGTGGTGCGGATCGGCCCAGGCCAGCTCCGTTTGGCGCGGACGGCCGTGTTCATCCGCCAACGTGATGGCCGTGAGGTCGCCAAGATACGGCACGGTCAGACGCAACAGGCCGCGCAGTGTCGCCTCATAATCGAGCGAGCTGGACAGCACTTTGCTGGCCTCGGCGAGGAAGGTCGAGCGGCGTGTGGCCTCCTCCGCCGCGGCGCGGGCCGCCTGTTCCTTCGCCAACGCCACTCGCTCCTCGGCTTGCTGCTTGACCTGCTGCGACTTGCGGTACAGCTCGACAAACACCTTGACCTTGGTGCGCAGGATCTCCGGCACGACCGGCGACAGAATGTAGTCCACCGCTCCCATTGAATAGCCCTGGGCGGAGTGCATTTCGTCGGTGAAGGCGGTGATGAAGATGATCGGCGTGTGCGCCGACTTGCGGCGCTGACGGATGAGGGAGGCCGTCTCGAAGCCCGACATGCCGGGCATGTAGACATCGAGAAGGATGACGGCGAAGTCGTGCGTCAGCACCAGGCGCAGCGCCTCAGCCCCGGAACTTGCCTTGACGACGTTCTCGCCCAATTCTTCAAGGATGGATTCGAGAACGAGCAATTTTTCCGGCAGATCATCGACGATCAGGATGTTGATCTTATCTTCAGCAGCCATTGATTATTAGCTTACCAGTCGAGCTTTCAGAATACAGCCCGAAACCCTTCTGTCGAGCCGCGACCGTAAAGGGGCGGCAACACCACCGCTCCCTTACGGTCGCGGCTCTGCCTGGTCCATCAGGCACGCTCGTAAATCACCGTCAATTCCGCGAGCCGATCAAGCAATTCTTCGGTGAGCATCTCGGCACGGAAGCGCCAGCGCCAGTTGTCCGAAGGCTGTCCGGGCCGATTCATGCGTGCTTCGCTGCCCAGGCTCAGCACGTCCTGCAACGGCGCGACGGCGAAGTCGGCCACGGACATCCATGCCATCCGGATCAAGTCCCATGATATATCGTTATCGGTACTCGGTGCATAGCTCCGTAAGAAGCGTAGCTCGTCCGGAGTAAGTGTGTGATACCAGCCGTGGGTAGTATCGTTGTCGTGAGTACCAGTGTACACCACGGTGTTGCGTTCGTGCCGGTGCGGCAGGAAGCGGCGCTCGGGAGCGCCCCCGAAAGCAAATTGCAAAATGCGCATGCCCGGCAGATCGAATT